>NZ_JASPDS010000028.1:0-14033 GCF_030230715.1 Aerococcus sp. UMB1112A
ACTAAATATTGCCTCGTATACTTTAGCAACTTTATACCAATTTATACTTGACTAATCGTAGGAACTAAGGGTGTGAGACTTGGCGCTTAGCTCACTTGACTGGAGCCCAAAAGAAAAAGGGACTGGAGTTCTTACCCCAGCCTCTTCTTGTAGCATACATATCTTCAAATTATATCTTAACGCGATAACTGCTTGCGGGTCAATTGGCGGTTGTAGAGGAAGGTGACTAATCCCCCTGTAAAGATAATGAAATAGCCGAGAATACTCCAGCCATCAGGTACCTGGCCAAGGAAGATGAAGCCGAGTAAGCCACTGAAGACAATACTGGAATAGTCAAAAATAGAGATCTCATTAGCTGGTGCAAACTTATAAGCCAGGGTAATCCCGAACTGACCGAAGCTGGCAGCTAGGCCTGCCCCTAAAAGAGCCAATAAAGCTTTTTGGTCGAGGGGGACATAGTTAAAGATTAAATACGGCACACAAACTAAGCAGGAGAAGCCTGAAAAGAAGGCCACCGTAAAGGCGCTGGGGACTCCCTGCTTGTTGAGCTGACGGACCGCAGTATAGGCTCCGCCCGCACTCAAGCCCCCAAGGATAGCGACAAGGTAAGGCAGAAGATCGGCTGTCGCTCCAGTCGGTTTGCTGACTAAGAGGACTCCCACAAAGGCAAAGCCCAGGGCGATTAAATGTTGCTTATCCATCCGCTCCTTGAGAAAAATCGCTGAAAAAACAAGCGTCGCAAAAGGCGCCAGCTTATTGAGAACCGAAGCGTCAGAAAGAAATAGGTGATCGAGGGCGTAGTAATTACAGAAGACCCCAATCGTCCCCAAGATCGACCTTAAGAGGAGGGTCTTCCAGGGCAATTCGCCTACCTGGACCTGGTTCTTAACTTGGGACCAAGACCGCATCAAGAGGGTCAAGGCAACGACGAAGGCAACAATATTTCTAAAAAAACTCTTTTCAATAGTGGGAAGGTCTCCGGCTAAGGGGATGCAAAGATTCATCACAGCAAAACCAAAAGCAGAGATCAAGATGGCAATAATGCCCTTATTACGATTTGTCACAGCAGCATATCCTTTCTATCCTTTACATTTCAATATCTCTACCCTACATGCTTTCGAGCCTGAATTCAAGCCCTTAGACTCCTCTTTTTATTAGGCTTAACTTGCCTTAACCACTTAATACATAGGGTCCATTTATTGTGAAATAAAAAACTTGTATGGAAACCCACTTATACATAGCCTATATTTATGCTATTATCTTTTCAATAAGTTTTTTCTAATTATTTTGTAAGGAGTTGTTCATTATGATCATCGAATTTAAAGACGTCGAAAAGTATTACGGCGACTACCACGCCCTAAAGGCCATTAACTTAGGCATCCAAGAGGGCGAAGTTGTCAGTATCATCGGGCCCTCCGGTTCAGGCAAGTCAACCCTTATCCGCTGCATCAACGCCTTGGAAAAGATTTCCAGTGGACACCTCTATTGCGATGGTCGGGACGTTTCCAACCCCAAAGAAAATATCCGCCAGGTCAGACGCGACTTTGGCATGGTCTTCCAACATTTTGAACTCTATCCCCATAAGACCGCGCTTGAAAACATCACTCTCGCCCCTCTCAAGGTCCTCAAAAAGGCCCCGGAAGAAGCTCACGAACGCGCGGAAAGATTATTAAAGCGGGTAAATCTCTGGGACAAGCGCGACCACTACCCTAGCCAACTCTCCGGTGGGCAAAAGCAACGGGTAGCCATCGCCCGTGGTCTCGCCATGCGGCCCAAGGTCCTCCTCTTCGATGAACCAACTTCCGCCCTCGACCCCGAAATGGTGGGCGAAGTCCTCAACGTCATGAAAGACATTGCCGAGAGCGACAAGATGACCATGGTTGTCGTCACCCATGAAATGCGCTTTGCCAAGGAAGTCAGCACACGGACCCTCTTCATGGAGGCTGGCGAAATCATTGAAGACCGGCCCAGCCAGGACTTCTTCTCCCAACCCCAAAGTCAACGGGCCAAGGACTTCCTCCAAGTTGTTAACGCTTATTAGTCAGGAGGTCATCTCATGAAAAAAGGACACTTACTCTTGCTCTTAGTCAGCTGCTTGACTTTGCTCGGGGCCTGCGGAAAAAATAGCCAAGCGCCAAGTATTTTAGACAAGATCGAAAGCAGCCAGACCCCACATATCCGTTGGGGGATCAAAAACGACACCCGACTCTTCGGCTACTATAATATTGCCAAGCAAGAAGTGGAGGGCTTCGACATTGATATTGCTAAGGCCCTGACCAAGGAAATTGCTGGGCCTCAAGCCCAAGCCGATTTCGTCGAGGTGACGTCGAAGACGCGGATCCCCCTCCTCAAAAATGGCAATATTGATGCCATTATCGCCACCATGACCATCTCTGAGGAACGGAAAAAGCAGGTGGATTTCACAGATGTTTATTTCGCCGCCGGACAATCCTTGCTCGGCCCAGAAGACTCGCCCCTCCAATCGGTCCAGGACCTAGGCCCCCAAAACACTGTCCTAGCCGTTAAGGGATCCAGTTCCGCAGAATCCATCCGCAAATTTGCTCCCCAGGCCAAGGTCCTCGAACTGGAAAACTATGCCGAAGCCTTTACTGCCTTGCAATCCGGCCAGGGCGACGTTATGACAACCGACAATGCAATTTTGCTAGGTATCGCTGACCAGAATCCTGGCTACCGCTTGATCGGTGAGGCTTTTACCAAGGAACCCTATGGCATTGCCATCGACAAGAGTCAAAAAGACTTCCGTGATGAGGTCAACCGGGCCTTGGTTAAAATTAAAGTGGATGGGACCTATGATAAGATCTTCCATAAATGGTTCCCAGATGCTGGCGAAAGCGCCAATGCTAAAAATTTAAAGGAGGCCTAGTATGTTTACCCTTTTGCACGACTACCTACCCCTCTTATTAGAAGGCTTTGCCCGCACCCTCCTCGCCTCTGCCATTGCCCTAGTCGCCAGCTTCCTCTGGGGGAGCTTGGTGGGGATTTGGCAGAGCGCAGGCAAGGGACTTCTGAAAGTATTCGCGACCACTTATGTCGAAATCTTTCGCAATATTCCGCTCTTGGTCATCGTGATGTTCTTCTACGTCGTCCTCCCCCTCTTTTCGATTAAACTCTCAGGTTTTACATCTGGTGTGATCGCTCTGAGTCTCTATACTTCATCCTTTATTGCAGATATTATCGCAACAGCTATCAAGGCCATTCCGCGCGGCCAGTTCGAAGCCGGCCTCTCCCAAGGTTTCACAGCTCGACAATGCATGGCCTATCTCATCTTTCCCCAAGCCTTCCGCCAATCTCTACCTGCTTTAGGCAACCAGGTCATCAATCTGGTGAAGAATTCCTCCATCCTCGCTATGGTGGCGGGACTCGACCTTATGTATTATGGGGACCTGGTCGCCCTAGAGACCTTCGACACCTTCGCAAGCTATAGCCTGGTCGCCGGCTTCTACCTCTTGCTCACAGTTCCTCTAACCCTATTCATACAAAAACTTGAAAAGAATTATAGCCTCTAAGGCACGAAAGGAGTTTCACAATGGACTTTTCCGGTGCTTTTCAATGGATTAATATTAACTTCCTCCTCCAGGGCCTCTGGGTAACGGTCAAACTCACCTTACTCACCATTAGCCTCAGTCTATTCTTCGGCAGCCTCCTAGGTATCCTGCGCTATCTCAAGCTGCCCATTATCTCTAACATGCTGGGCTTTCTCATCGACACTGTTCGCAACCTCCCCCTCTTGTTAATTATCTTCTTTACTTACTTCGCCCTACCCCAAATCGGAATCAAAATGGATATCTTCTGGGCAGCCGTAGCCGCCATGACCCTTTTTGAATCGGCTATGATTTCAGAAATTATCCGGGCTGGCATCCTGGCCTTGCCTAAAGGACAATTCGAAGCTGGCCTAGCAACCGGACTCAGCCGCAGCCAGACTATGGCCTACATCATCATGCCCCAAGTCTACCGGACCATGGCCCCCTCCATCGTCAGCCAGCTCATTGCCCTCATCAAGGACACCAGCCTGGCCACCATCATCTCCCTGCCCGAACTCATGCACAACGCCCGCATCATCTACGGCCAAAACTCCAGCTACATCCTCGGCACCTTCGCCCTCGTCACTATCATGTACTGGCTCATCTGCTACACCCTCTCCCAAACCACCCAGTATCTTAATAAGGGTGTGAGCAAGAGCGCTTAGCTTTGGATGATTGGAGAAAGTCAGAATAAGAGCGAAGCATTCGCTCGTTTCTGACTTGTGAAATCACTCCAAGCCTGCCAAGTCGAACCCGACTAAGGGGGTGAGGGCTGACGCTTAGCTTTCCTTCACTAGAACAAATCAGCAGAACCAGTCTATATGAATTAGCCAATGAAGAAGACTAACAAAATATATTTTTTCTTATCATTCCCCAAGCGTTTCATTCGTTTTTTGCGATGACTTTCGTTATAATAAAAATAGATCGAAACTGAAATAATAGAAAAGGAGTGTTGGTATGGGACTACTCGTTAATGGCGAATGGCGCGACCAATGGTATGATACAGAAAGCACAGGTGGGCATTTCGAACGTGATGCTGCTAAATTCCGTAACTGGGTGACTAAGGATGGTCAACCAGGCCCTAGCGGTGAGGGTGGCTTCAAGGCCGAAGCGGACCGCTACCATCTCTATGTTTCCTTAGCCTGCCCTTGGGCGAGTCGGGTTTTGATGATGCGGAAGTTGAAGGGGCTAGAAGAAATGATCAGCCTCTCTGTGGTCAACCCCTTGATGGCTGAACACGGTTGGACCTTTGACGAGGCAGATGGCGTGATCAAGGATCCGGTCATCGACGCGGACTACCTCTATCAAATCTACACCCATGTGGCCCCAGATTTCTCTGGCCGGGTGACGGTACCCGTCCTCTATGACCTCAAGCAGGATACCATCGTAAGCACCGAATCTTCAGAGATTATCCGCATGCTGAACTCTGCCTTCGATGAAGTCGGTGCTAAAGAAGGCGACTACTATCCTGAAGACTTGCGTGAAGAGATCGACCAGTGGAACGACAAAATCTACGATAACTTAAACAATGGCGTCTACAAGGCAGGCTTTGCGACCGACCAAGCTGTCTATGAAGAGGAAGTGGCCAATGTCTTCAAGATGCTCGATGAACTGGAAGCCCACTTGGAAGACCACAGCTACTTGGCCGGTGACCAATTCACAGAAGCAGATATCCGTACCTTCACCACCCTGGTCCGCTTCGACAGCGTCTACCACGGCCACTTCAAGTGCAACTACCATCAATTAGTAGATTACCCTAATCTTTGGTACTATACCCGTAAGATTTACAACATGCCAGGAATTGCCGATACAGTAAATTTCCAACATATTAAAGAACACTACTACCGTTCACACGACACCATCAACCCAAACGGTATCGTTCCAGCAGGCCCTATCCTTGACTGGAGCTTACCTGAAGACGAATAAAACAAAAGTAAATACAAACACAAAAAGAACTTCTAGCACTAGGCTAAACGAGCCAGTCTAGAAGTTCTTTTTTAGCCTTCTAACCATTCCTCAATACGCTCAATAAAGATATCCGCATACTTGGAGGCCTTGACCTGGCCTACCCCGCTGATGTCAAGAAAGTCATCATAGGTCTGGGGCTTCTCTTCAGCCATTTCCAAAAGGGTCTGGTTGTTAAAGATAATATAAGCTGGCACCCCTTCATCTCCTGCAAGTTCATAGCGGAGCTCGCGCAAGGCTTCGAAGAGCTCCTCATCGCGTTCAGACAATTGACTGGCCACCGCTGTTTGCTGAGCCGACTTAGCTTGGCTGTGCGCCTTATAGGGTCGCGCTTTGATGGTCAGTTGCTTGTCTCCCTTGAGCAGGGCCTTGGAGGATGGAGTCAGTTCAAGGCCCTTGTATTGATTGAGGCTGAGGTAACCTTGGGACAGCATTTGGGAGATAATATCCTTGACTTCCTTCTCCGAATAATCTGCTAAGAGGCCGTAGGTAGATAAGCTATCGAAGCCCTTGTCCCGCACTTTCTGGGCCTTGCTGCCGCGGAGGACATCACAGACCATGGTCATGCCATAAGCCCAGCGCATGCGAACCAGGCAAGAGAGTACCATCTGCCCTTCCCGGCTGGCATCACGGACATCGACGTCCTCTAAGCAACCTGAACAATTCTGGCAAGGCTCAGCCAAGTTTTCGCCGAAATAGCTTAAGAGGTACTGGCGCAGGCAGCCGGCATAATCGGCATAGTTAATCATGGCCTGGAGACGGCGCTCAGAGCTTGGATCCTGGCTCTGTCCGATCAAGAATTTAGCCGCGACAATATCCTTGGCATGGTAGAGGAGGATGGCTTCAGCAGGCAAGCCATCACGCCCTGCCCGGCCTGCTTCTTGGTAGTAGCTCTCCAGGTCTGTTGGCATGTTATAGTGGATCACCTTACGCACATCCGGCTTATCAATCCCCATCCCAAAGGCATTGGTTGCTACGATCAGGTTGACTTCTTCATAGATAAAGGCATTCTGACTGGCTTCACGCTCCTCAGCAGACAGACCGGCATGGTAACGAACGACCTTAAACTTGGCCTGGCGGAGCTGGTCATAGAGCTGGTCGACTTGTTTGCGGGTATTGGCGTAAATAATCATGGCCTCTTCCGGATGCAGCTCTTGGCGGAGGGCCTCCCACTTAGACTGGGGCTCTAAGACGCGGAGTTTCAAATTGGGCCGGTCAAAGGAATTCACCACCAGCTGAGGGTCTTCAAGTCCCAATTGCTGGATAATATCCTGGCGTACATAAGCCGTGGCCGTCGCCGTAAAGGCCGAAACGACTGGACGCTGGTCTAAAGCTTCAATAAAGCCGCCAATTTCACGGTAAGAAGCGCGAAAATCATGGCCCCATTGGGAGACGCAGTGGGCTTCATCCACTGCCACTTGACTCAGATTAACTTCCCGCATCCAATCGATAAAAGCTGGATGGTTTAACCGTTCCGGAGCCACATAGAGCAAGTCCAAGTCCCCTTGACCTAGGGCCTGGCGCAGGTACTGGACCTCTTCCCAGGACGAAGCCGAATTGAGATAGGCTGCTCGAATGCCATGCTCATGCAAGCTATCCACCTGGTCTTTCATCAGCGAAATCAGCGGAGAAATTACCAAGGTTAAGCCCTCCATCGCCAGGGCGGGCAGCTGGTAGCATAGGGACTTTCCCCCACCTGTCGGCAAGACGCCTAATACATCCCTACCGTTTAGAATTGCCTCTACAATCTCCTCTTGTCCCGGCCGGAACTGGCTATAGCCATAGTGATAGGCTAAGAGGTCTTGAATGGCCATGTCATCGCTCCTTTTCTTAATCTGTACTTATTTTACTAGAATCCTCCCACATAATAAAGAAGCAGCTGGTTAAGCAGAAATTTCAGTAAAAAATTCTGAACAAAAATTATAAGTCAAGTAAAGACCATCAATCCATATTTTCTATATTCTTAGGGGATTCATAAGGCTAATTAAATGCTATAATTAAAGTATTAGCTTTTTTCAGAAGAAAAATATTTCATCTTTCTTCTGCATCCTAAGCCAGGCTAATTGAGAAGGTAGGTTTTATTATGTACTCTGTGTTATCATCTGCTGAACAGCGCCAACTGCGCTTACTGCACATCCTCTATCGTTCGACCGACTGGATTACGATGATTGAATTAGCGGAAGCCATCGATTGTTCGGACCGCATCCTAAGCAAGGACTTGTCCTATATTGAGAATAATTTTTCCTCTTATTTGACGATTGAGCGGTCAAAATTCGGTATCCGTGGCATCTATGCCCCTTCTGTTGACTACTATACCTTCGTTCGCCTCTACATGAGGGACTCAGTCGCCTTCAATATTCTAGAACAGATCTTTTTTCACCCGGATATCTCCACCCAAGAAATTTCTGATGAAATCTTTGTCAGCCCATCAACCGTTTACCGGAATATCAATCTTTTGAACCAGGCCCTGCGCAGTCAGTTTAATTTTGAAATCTCCAACAATCCCTACCGCTTCGTTGGCCCTGAGACCAATATTCGTCTCTTCTTTATGTTCTTCTTCCGCGAAAAATATAGTCCGCTGGAATGGCCCTTCGAAGAGGTTAACTTGCAATATTGTGAGCTCTTCCTCAGCACCGCCTGGAAGGTGACCTGCCACCAATACACTAACGCCTGGTTCCAAGCAGGCAAACTCTTACTAGCGATCGGCATCATCCGCACCCAAAAAGGCCATCTCATCCAATCCAAGGATATCCCCCTCTTTAAGGGGATCTACCAGGACCTCATCGACGAACTCGAGAAAAATGACGACCTCAAAAACATGGAGCAGAATTTTAACTTTAAGTTGAACTTGACCAATGCCGTCCAACTCTTCATGCCCGTCCTCAACCAGAATATCTATGTCGACCTCCGTAACTTCCAGGCAGAAATCAGTGAACGCCCACTCATCCAGCGCTCGGTGGAATACCTGAACCAATTTCTGGATACTATCTGCCTAGAAGCCCATGTCCATATCGAGCACCGCGACCGGCTCATTCTCAGCCTGCATAACTATGCCTTCTTAACAACCGTCGCAGATATTCAAAAGGACAGCCTCTTAATCGACCGGAAGGCAGACTACATCGAAACCATGTCCCACTTCTACCCCGACCTCTATGACCTCATTGCCAAAGAAAGCGAGCATTATTTCCAGTCGATCGGTCTCAAACCGCTTCCCTACGGCCTGACCAATTTCATCTATGCTCTCTATACCGGCTGGGAAAAACTTCATACCCAGATGCACCTGGCCCATCAAAAGCTGGTCGCCTATATCGTCAGTAATTATTCCAGCGACCACGCCCACCGCATCCAGGACGCCTTGAACAACCGTTTTGGCTTAGTGATCGACTTCCATATTTATAAGCAATTCCCACTCAAGCGCAAACTGATTGAAAATATCAAATGCGACCTAATCATCTCAACCTTCGATATGCCGCATGACTTCAAAATCCCCAACCTCTACGTCCAAACCCTACCTACCGAGCAGGACTACAACTGGCTGGCCGCCTTCCTCAAACAAAAACGCCAGCAAGAACGTCATTAGAGAAAAAAACCAAGCCACTGCTTGGTTTTTTTACGCTTTATTTTTGATATAAGCATCCAAACTTTGCCGGACTTCTCTGATATCTTGGGCTGTAGTGCCACAGCAACCGCCAATAAAGCGAGCTCCTTTATCATACCAATCAGTCACCCAGTCACTGATGGACGCCTCCTCTTGCCCTTCAAATTGCTTGGTTTCCGGATTGTAGGTCCCTCCTAGATTAGGGTAAACAATAAAAGGTTTGAGGGCAGAAGGCCGCATGGTATCCAAGGCAGGGTTTACCCAAGCCGCTGGGCAGCAGTTGACACCATAGGCAATAATTTGCGGATGCCAATCCAACAGCGTCTGTAAATCTTCTAAGGCTGTGCCATCACTCATATGGTAAGGATCCTTAAGGCTGACAGTGAGACAGGCTTTTTGGTCGGGGAACTTTTCCAAGAGCTTGAGCAGGGTCTTCACTTCCACAAAATTAGGAATAGTTTCAAAGAAAATTAAGTCCACTCCCGCTTCAACCAAGAGGGCAAAGCGCTCCGCATGGAAGGCATAAAGCTCTAAATCAGAGAGCTCATAATCCCCCCGATACTCTGACCCATCCGCTAGAAAAGCGCCATATGGTCCGATAGAGCCAGCCAACCATTTCTCCTGGTCGCCTCCACTAGTAGTCCGCGCCTGCTTGGCTAAAAAGACAGCCTTACGCATCAAGGTTCGCGCCTCAATATTCTTATGCCCAGCCTTGACAAAACCTTCCACACTGGCTTGATAGGTGGCTGTAGTGGCTATATTAGCTCCCGCTTCAAAGAAAGCTTGGTGGGCTGCTTTAATCGCCTCAGGAGCTCTCTCCACAAGTCGGGCCGTCCATAGGGGATGGTTGAGTTCCTCTTCATAAGCTTGTAATTCCGTGGCTAAGCCCCCGTCGAGGATAACGACCGCTTCCTTTTCCAGAGCTTTTTCAATATCCGACATCAGCTTTCATTCCCTTCTCTTATCAGTCTCTTAAGCTTAGCATAGCCCAATCATGAAGAAAAGAAAAAAGAAGTGCTCACAAGGAACACTTCTTTTCTTCTTAAATGTGGAGGCCTGCGCCTGGTCCCAGGGGTAGGTTGAAGACGTACCAAGCAACTAGCATGAGCGTCCAAAAGACAAGGAAGGCGATGGAATAAGGGAGCATTACGGAAATGAGGGTTCCTAGTCCTGACTTCTTGTCGTAGCGCTGCATAAAGACTAGGATCATGGCGAAGTAAGACATTAAAGGCGAAATAATATTAGTCGATGAGTCCGCCACTCGGTAAGCCATTTGGGTGAGTTCGGGGGAAAGTCCGAGTTGGAAGAACATGGGCACGAAAATCGGCGCCATAATCGCCCATTTGGCTGATGCTGAGCCGATAAAAAGATTGACAAAGGCCGTTAAAAGAATGAAAGCTAGGATCAAAGGAATCCCTGTTAAACCGACCGTCTTCAAGAATTCAGCACCTGAATTGGCCAATAAGAGGCCCAAGTTAGTATAAGAGAAATAAGCAATCAACTGGGCTGCGAAGAAGGCCAAAACAATATAAGAAGCCATAGACTTCATTGAAGCCGTCATAGCGGCCACGAAGTCATCCGATGAGGAAATCTTCTGAGTCTGCCGGCCATAAGCCAAGCCAGGAATGGCAAAGAGTAAGAAGATATAGAAGATCAAGCCATTGTTTAAGAATTCCTGCAAGTCGTACTGGCCCGTCGCCTCATTCAAGGAACGGAGGGGGGCCCCTTCAGGAACCATAGCCAGGGCGGATATAACGAGGAAGACAAGCAGAGCAATTCCAGCATGCTTGAGTCCCCGGTTTTCATCTGGAGTCAGGGCTTGGTCATCGTGGACCGCATTGCCCTCGTAGTGGCCCAGGTGGGGTTCTACAATTCGGGTGGATACCCATGTCCCTACTATGGTTAAAACGACGGTGGAAGCCATGATAAAGTACCAGTTGCCAGTGATTGATACAGTATGTTCAATTCCTACACTGTCCAAAGCAGCATTAGTAATCCCTGTCAAGAGAGCATCAGTCGGTCCAAACATCAAATTAGCCGAAAAGCCGCCCGATACCCCCGCAAAGGCCGCTGCTAAACCAGCAATCGGATGGCGGCCTGCTCCTGCAAAAACAATAGCTCCCAGCGGAATAACCACCACATAGCCCGCGTCCGAAGCGATATTTGAAATGACCCCTGCGAATACCACGACTGCCGTAAGCAGGCTATCTGGAACCTGGGTGACCAATTTCTTCAGGGCAGCTCCAATCAAGCCTGTCCATTCAGCCACGCCCACACCGAGCATGGTAACGAGGACCGTCCCCAAGGGGGCAAAGCCCGTAAAGTTCGTTGTGGCATGGTTGAAGATATAGCGGAAGCCTTCACCACTCAAGAGCGACACCGCTTCTACTGTCACTTGCTCATTGGCCTTGGCATCGAAATAGTCTGCACTGGCTCCCAGTTCCGCAAAAATAGCGGATAAAACCATTATAATGACAGATAATATAATAAAGATAATCACGGGATGGGGCAAACGGTTCCCTACCCGCTCCACCCAATCGAGAAAGGACTGGAGTGGCGTCTTCTTTTCTACTTCCATTATTTTTCCTCCTTAGCCGACATAATTTTGCCCTATTTTAACATTAACAGGTCAAAATTACGACTATTTTTTAATATTATTTTAACTTTAGCCATTAATTATTAATCTTATAGGATGAGCCACAGCTAAAGATCATTAAAAAATAGTGGCCTCGTGATAAAAAATTTAACAGTTTGTGAAAAGTTATGCCAAAACAACTGACAACGCTTTCAATTTGTACTATAATAAGTCTGAGTTTGCATTATTATATTACTCAAAGGAGGTTTATTAATGTCTTTTACTAATTTAAAAGAATTAATTGAAACTGCAACAGAAGAAGATAAAAAAATCTACCAACTGATGCTAGAAACCGAATCAGAATACCAAAAGAAAAGCATTGAAGACTTGCGCCAAGCTATGGCTGACCAGTTCGATGTGATGGTAGAATCCGTGCGTAAGGGGACCAAAGAATCTGCTATGTCCCAAACAGGGATCACGGGTGGTGACGGCCACCGCCTTTATGAATACGTCCACGATGCTGGGATGGATTCCTTGGTTAACCCCGACACCTTAGAAGTAGCCGCTAATGCCATGGCCGTTAACGAAGTCAATGCTGCCATGGGCCGGATTGTAGCTACACCAACAGCTGGTTCTGCGGGTATCCTACCTGCTGTTATCACCCACATGTATGATACCGGCAAATATGAGAAAGATGAATTAGTTAACGCCATGTTCACTTCATCAGCACTTGGCCTAACCATCGCCAACCAGGCTTGTATCGCCGGGGCTGAAGGAGGTTGCCAAGCCGAAATCGGTTCTGCGACAGCTATGGCTGCCGGTGCCCTAGTCGAACTCAAGGGCGGGACACCTGACCAAGTCGGCCATGCCCTCGGTCTAGCCTTAAAGAACTCCCTCGGCCTAGTTTGCGACCCAGTAGCTGGTCTGGTTGAAGTGCCTTGCATTATCCGTAACGGCCTCCATGCCATCACTGCCCTAGCTGCTGCTGATATGGCCCTGGCTGGCGTGAAGAGCGTTATTCCAGCTGATGAAGTCATCGGTGCCATGTATGATATCGGTAAAGAAATGCCTGCTTCCTTGCGTGAAACCGGGATTGGCGGCTTAGCTGGTACACCAACTGGTAAGTCTATCAAAGAAGAAGTCTTTGGCTCGCGTGGTGAACTGGAAATGAATACCAAGACCGCCAATTACAAGTCTGCCTATGATATTATTGGTCCCGTAATGGTTGGTCCATCTTCCTCTCACACGGCTGGTGCTGCCCGGATCGGGAACCTCGCCCGTCAACTCTTGGGTGAAGAGCCAGAAGAAGTGATCTTCAGTCTGATGGATTCCTTCGCTAAGACCTACCAAGGCCACGGGACTGACCGCGCCTTAATCGGTGGCGTTCTCGGTTACGATACCTTTGACCCAAATATCGCAGACGCTGAAGAAATGGCGGAAAAAGCTGGCCTCAAATACCACTTCCTTGAAGCTGACTTTGGCAACTACCACCCCAATACCGTACTGGTTGACCTATGGGGAGCTAATAACTACATCAGCGTGATTGCTAGCTCCATTGGTGGGGGCAAGATTGAAGCTCAAAAAATTGGTGAATACGACATTAAATTCTCTGGTGAACGTCCCACCATCTTTGTTTACCACAAAGATAAAGTTGGTGTCATTGCAAAATTAACAGACTACCTGGCTGATAAAGGTTTCAATATTTCCTTCATGATGAACCAACGCCAAAAAATCAATGGCCCAGCGATTTCTGTCTTTGAAGTCGATACCGATGTTTCAGACGAAATCCTAGATGATCTGAAGAAAGAATTCCCAGATATTGAAAAACTTCAATATGTTAATGTAAATTAGAGTTTTATCCAAGCTGAGTCGAAAGGCTCAGCTTTTTTGTTTTAGAGATTTTGTTAACAAATCAAATTTGATAAAAAGCACAAAAAAGCCACGGCTGAACCGTGGCTTCATATCTATATATAAGGAGGAGCTAATGCAGTCCCTCCTCAACTCTTGCGGGGGCTTTATCCCTCAAGCTTTATACTGGAGGGGTGTGCTTTCAAACATTTGTACTTTTATATCTACTTCATAAATCACAAAAGAGCCTCCAACGAGGCTCTTTTATTTTCCGGTGTTATGTTGCCAAACAGCTCTGCTCACACCCTTAGTTGGGTTCGAGCTTGGCAGACTCGGAGTGATTTCACAAGTCAGAAACGAGCGAATGTTTCGCTCTTATTCTGACTTGCTCCAATCATCCGAGTCTAAACGCCAAGTCTCACACCCTGTAGTTCCTACGATTAGTCAAGTATAAATTGGTATAAAGTTGCTAAAGTATACGAGGCAATATTTAGTAGACTGATTT
>NZ_JASPDS010000029.1:0-12708 GCF_030230715.1 Aerococcus sp. UMB1112A
CGCATTTACCGGCGTAGATAGTCAAAATCTGCTAGATGTTATGGTAAGTGTTCAATTTATTCTTGCAATTGGCGAAAATTTTTCTATCAAGTGTCATATTTTTCTCCTTTCGCATGTAAGCGTTAACCAAATTATAGCCGATATGGTCAATTTTGGCAGAAAAATCAGTTTTATTACAAAAAATCCAGATTAAGCGTAAATTTAATACTTTAACTTTGCTATAATGAAGTCACCTAAATACAAGATGCAGGAGGAAAAAGAACAATGGAAGCAGTTAAAGCAGAAGATTTGTATCAAGTCGTCAGCCTGGGCAACTTGCAAGCAAACGGGCAACGGGCAGTACTGGCCAGAAACCAGGCCAAAGCCGATGGAGAAGGCTACTGGAACTGGCTGGACGTCTTTGAAAATGGTGAGCTCAAGCGCTTAACGACTTTGGGGCAGGAAAAGAGCTATGCCTTGGTAGATAATAGTGTCTACTACACCGCTCAAGAGGGCAAAGGCAATTGCCTGCTCTACAAGCAAGAACTTGACCAAGCCAGTCCGGCAAAAGTTGCTGATTTCAAAGAAGCAGGCTACCAGGTAATCAATTCCGTTGCCGGCCACTATCTCCTTTTGTCCAGACGGGTAGATTTAGCTGAGAAAAAGTCCACCGATTACCAGGTCCTGGATGAACTGCCATACTACTTCAACGGCCAGGGCTACATCAACAAGCTCCGCGACCGCCTTTATGTCTGGGACTTGGCAGAAGAAAAGCTGACTGAACTTTTTAAAGACGATCCGAACTTCACGGTCATGGAGACCTTTGTTGCCAAGGAAAAAGTCTACGTAGTCGGGGTCAGCTACCAGACCCGGCGGCCATTTGACGGGGCGGTCTATGAAGTTGATCCAAGTACTGGTGATGCTAAGCTCCTTTTACCAGCAGGCAAGGCCGAAGTTTCAGCGATTTTTGCTCTTAACAATCAAGTCTACTGCTTCGCTAACACTCATAAAAAGACCGGATTAAACGAAAATCCGGAATTCTACCGGCTGACGGAAGATGGCCTGGAATTAGCAGCTAACTTTGACAATTCCGGCCAGAGCGCGATTGCCGGGGACTGCGGGGTGATCGGCGGCAATGCCTTTGACGTCTATGGCGACAAGTTCTACTTCGTGACCACCATCGTTGACCACGATGAAATCTACGTTTTTGACGGGCAGGAGGTCAAGCCGTTTTTTGCCACGGACGGCATTATCAAGGGTTTCCGTTTGACGGGTGAAAATGAATTTTTCCTGGAAGCAGCCTTTGCCAACGAGCTTTTGGAATTCTACCTGGTTAAAAATGGCCAGGTGAAAAAATTGTCCAGCTACAATAACCAGGCTTTAGCCGGCAAATACGTAGCTAAAGTCAACGAAGTCGAATATGAATCAGTTGAAGACGGGATCCAGCACGGCTGGTTGCTTTTGCCAAAGGATTACCAGGCAGGCAAAAAATACCCGGCGATCCTGGACGTTCACGGCGGCCCCCGCGCCACTTACAGCAAGGCCTTCTTCCATGAGATGCAGGTTTGGGCCGGAGCCGGCTACTTCGTCTTCTTCTGCAACATCCACGGTTCAAACGGGCAGGGGAACCAGTACGGGGACCTGCGGGGCCGCTACGGGACAGTAGACTACGAGGACTTAATGAAGTTTACTGACGCGGTTTTGGCGGCTTATCCAGACATCGACCAGACCCGTTTAGGCATCACCGGGGGTTCATACGGCGGCTTTATGACCAACTGGGTGATTGGCCATACCGATCGCTTCAAGGCGGCAGCTTCCCAGCGGTCCATCTCCAACTGGCTCAGCTTTGAACATATGTCTGACATCGCCCCAGAATTTTGCGTTGACCAGGTGGGGGCCAGTGAAGATGATAATCCGGAAAAGGTTTGGCTGCACTCACCGCTCAAGTACGTGAAAAATGTGAAGACACCGACTCTGTTTTTGAATTCAGATGAGGATTACCGCTGCCCGGTTGAAGAAGGGATGCAGATGTTCCATGCTCTCATGTCTCACGGCGTGGAAAGCCGGATGGTGGTCTTTCACGGGGAAAACCATGAACTGTCCAGAAGCGGGCGGCCAAAGAACCGCTTGAGCCGGTTGCAGGAAATCCAGACCTGGTTTGACGGACATTTGGACAAGTAAGAAAAAAACGAGAAAATGACAATGATCCTTCCGAGATATTTGGGAGGATTTTTTGCTTACTATTTGTCAGTGAAGAATTATCTAAGTAGAATAGACGTGAGTAAATAAACAAATTGGAAAGATGGAAAGTATGAAGACGAAAACAAGAAGCAAATTTTTGGCCAAAACTATCCCGGTTCTGCTGACCGCCTTGCTTTTCCTGACGGCTTGTCAAAAGCCTTTGACTAAGGCGGAAAAAGAGGAGCAGGCCAAAGAAACGGTAACCTTTTTCTTCCATGGCTACGGGTCCAGCATCAACGCGGAAAAACACATGGCAAATGCAGCTAGACAAGCAGGCAAGAGCAATGAAGTTTTAGAAGCCAGGGTTGAAGAAAACGGGTTAGTCAAAATCAAGGGCAAGCTCGCGGATAATCCGAAGAACCCAATCGTTCTGGTCGGCTTCTCCGACAATCGGAATCCTGATTACCACAAGGATGGCTGGTATGCCTACAAGGCAGTTAAGGCAGCCCAGAAGAAGCTGGGCTTTTCCAAGATGAACCTGGTCGGCCACTCCATGGGCAATATGGCGATCAGCTACATGATCATGGATTATTCTGCCAAAAAGAATTTTCCAACGATCAAGAAACAGGTTGATATTGCCGGCCACTTCAACGGGATTGTTGGTATGGAGAAGGATTCCCCAATCGATGCAGCCGGCAAGCCGAAGAAAATGAATTCGACTTATCAAGAACTGACCAGACTTCGGCAGGTCTACCCGAAGGGGATTGACGTCCTAAACATTTACGGCGATACTGGTAAAAAGTCAGACGGCAGCGTCTACAACAATTCATCAAGATCCCTCAAGTATCTTTTAATCAAGGCCAAGAGCTACAAGGAAGTAAAGATCACTGGCAAGGGCGGCCAGCACAGCCGGCTCCATGAAAACCGCCAGGTGGACCAGGTCCTGCAGAAGTTTTTGTGGGAATAAGAAAATAAAATCCTTTCAAGCAAGCTGCTTGGAAGGATTTTTTGTGCAAAAAATAAGAGCTGTGTAGCAGGTTGACCAGAAAAAGTTAAATTCAATAAGCAAGAAATAATGTATATGAGAACCGGAATCAGTATATTACATGAGAGACCGGGACTTATCTTAAAGGCTAATTAAATAGGTTTGGTATTTTATTATGCTTTCATACCGATATCGCAATTAGACTTAATGATTATTATAATATGCATTAGTAAGCATAGCGTTATTACTTAATAGAGATGAGATGGAGAGGAAAAAACATGAACATCAAAAAGATTGTTAAGCTGGCTATCCTTCCAGCATCACTGCTTGCTTTATTATAAATAGGCCTGCCAAGCGCTATCGCGGACGCATTGACCCCGGCAGCTGTAGCGCAAACTTCAAAAAATGCTGATGTAGCAACCACCGCGGCGACTGCTGAAAAGGCAGCAGGGGACGGCGCCCTTGGTGAAGGCTGGGGAGTAATCCCAGGTATCCCAAGCAAGCCAGGAGTTCCAGGTAAGCCAGGCGTGCCGGGCAAGCCGGGCATTCTAGGCATTCCAGGCAAGCCAGGCCACGGGTCTCTTGCATCAACTGCAGCTACCGCGGCCACGGCAGCAACTGCAGCCAAGGCTGTTAAGGTTAAGTAGCCCCCATTACTTCAAAGGGGGTGTTGATTTATCAACCAGACAGTTTTTGAAATATCACTTACGGGCGTAATCATTTATCTTCTCCAATACAAATCAACTCTCTCTATTTGCTTAGAGAGAGTTTTATATTAGAGCAGATGCAAACTCCAGTTTGATAGGCTATAATTTAAATGTAATCGCTCACTTTGCTTTAGAGGAGGGCAAAAATATGCTGCTGTATTCGACCATGCTTGATGTTAACGACACTCTGACTATGGAAAAGTTCATCCAGTTGGTGATCAAATGGAACCAGGAGAGCCAGTACGAGGAGAACGTGATTCCAGGCCTGGTCCGGGATGGGCAGATGAATGTCAGGTACGGGGATGACCAGCATTGGCTGGAGATCGAGGAGTACAGAAACGGCAATACTGTTGCTATCCGCTATCAAAAAGTCGAGGAAAATGACCGGATCTGGAGCAGCGATTATGTGATGAATTTTGCCGCAGGTAAGATGCACATCCAGCTGGACCGCAGTTTTACGGGGGATGCAAATGACCTGGACCAGGAATTTTCTACCCCGCACTTTTTGACCTTCTTGATTGAGGAAGGGCATATGCAAGCTGATGGGGACTTGCCGGTTGCTAGAGAGCCGATTTATATTGACAAAAACAACTCTAAACTGCTGGCGAAAGTAATTAAGGGCGAGTCGTTCTATCAGCTGCCGGTGGTGTATGTGTCTAAGACTAAACGGGGTCAGTATCCAGTTGACGTGAATTTGCTGGCCAGCAAGCTCAAGGGCGTGGCACATGTGCTGGTTCAAGAGAGTCCGAGCTACGATGAAGCAAGCAAAGAGCTGAATGAGCATTACGGGGCAGTAGGAGTCTACTATCCAAACAAGGCCGGTCAGCCGAAGCACTTTTGGTATAAGGATAGCGCGGCGCAGAGGAAAAATATGCTGGAGAGCGTGATATACGCAGTTATGACGTACTGCAACAGTCAGCAGGTAGATGGGGCTTATACTTGGGATGGCGTCTTGTCTTGAACGCAATTTCCAGGGACCGGCTGGAGAGCCAGAGAGAAGAGCGGGAGCTGGCTGAAACGGAGAAAGAACAGGTCTATTCTGAATTTGATGATGAGCTGAAAACTTTGTAGGAGCGGATTAACAGCTTGACCCAGGAGAATGAGGCACTGCGGGCTGAAAACGCGGGCTTACACAGCAAGTTTGGCGAGATGGACAAGCGGCCGGTTTTGGCCATGGGGGATGAGGGAGACCTCTATCCAGGGGAGATCAAGGAGCTGGTGCTGTCAGTTTTGGCTGATGAACTGGACCGTGGAGTTACCAAGCCAAGCAGAAGAAGCGATGTTTTTTCAGACCTGATCGAGAAAAATGACTATAACGGCGTCTACCGGAAAAAGAAGGCTGAAATTCAGATAATTCTGAAGAATTACACTATTATGGATGCCAAGACCCGGAAGGCTCTGCAGGAATTCGGCTTTAGGATCGAGGAAGACGGCAAGCACTACCGGCTGACCTTCTTTGGCGATGACCGCTACAACACCACGGTGGCCAAGACGCCAAGCGATGCCCGCGCCGGGAAGAATATCGCGCACCATATTGAGCAGACGATGATGTAGGGCAAGGAAATGATGACTCTCTCTAATGCTTTAGGGAGAGCTTCTTTGGTATGTGATATCGAAATAATATAGTTCTGTCCAAAAATTGTATCTAATTTGTATTCTTGATGAGATATATCAGTAAGGTGTCTTTTAAATGAAATCTGTAACATCTATAATATATTTGTTAAGCTAGTAAAAATCAAAATTGGAGAAAAAGATGGATGTTCAAGAAAATCGTGGCAATGTTACCAAGCTGTTAACTTTTTTGAAAGGGATGAATTCATTAAAGAGGTCAGTTGTTACAGACGTGAGTAAGCAACCTTGGTCATATAAATTATCTGATTTACCACAAGATACAGAATACGTAAAAGTTAGGTTTCATGATGAGCAATTAGAGAACGATGAATCAACTTCAGCGGATTATCTTGTAAAAATTCAGAAACCGGTATTTGAAAAGTGTCCGGAACCGAATGTGAGTTTTAAGGATTGGCTTAAGGTGGGTTGGGATGACTATTTAAAGCAAGTAGAACACCTCGACATTATCAAGCAAGAGAATACCGCTAATGAAAGTACCCCCTACTCAGAGGACGATGAATCCCAATTATACGAATCCTTCGAAGATGATGAACAACGTGTAACTGATTATAACAGTTGGCTAAAAGATCGCGAAATTTGGCAATCTCGACAGAAGCCTCTTGAAAAAGTTAATGCGCTATTCCTAGATTTCTTTGATCTTTATCAAAACTTGGCACAAAATTCAGAAGTACATGAATTAATGATTGCCAATGGATTATTGACCTTAAGAGATGACCCAAACATTAATCACCCGATCTTGTTACAGAAAGTCAAAATAGAATTTGATGATCGTAAAAACACGATTTCTGTTGTAGACGGTAACAGTAATAGTCAATTGTATGATCTGTTATTCTCGAAAATTAATAATGTCTCATCTGAAGCATTTCAAAAATTGCAACAAAAATTGGATGAAGCGTCAATTCACCCACTTGATAGAAAAGAAGTAATTGAATTTTTAGAGATTGCTGCTCATAGCCTAAGTCCAAAGGGTAAGTTCCTCAAGGAAAATGAGGAAATACTTCAAAATTCTCAAGATGAGTTGTTTATCAGATTTAAACCAATGCTTATTCTACAGAACAAGCAAGATGGGCTTCCAAAGTTTATTGATAGAACGATCTCAGATATTGAAGAAGGGAGCGACATCCCGAGTACATTATTAGATCTGACTGGTAAGCAAGCTGCTCGTCCTTTGAAGCCGGCACAAGAATTGTCAGTAGAACAAGAACTAGCAGAAGTTGGTGGGGAAGATCCAACTATCCTTCTCGCGAAGCCTGCTAACAAAGAACAACTGCAAATAGCTCGAGAGATTCAGCATTCAGACAAGGTCTTGGTTCAAGGGCCTCCAGGTACTGGTAAGACACATACAATTGCCAACTTAATTGGTAATTTTTTAGCTCAAGGGCAGAGTATTTTAGTTTCAAGTTACAGTTCAAAAGCTTTGAGCGTCTTAAAAGACAAGCTACCAGAAGAATTACAAAGTCTGTGTGTGGCAGTTTTTGATGATTCAAATAAAGATATGGAGCGTTCCATTGACGGTATCTCGGAGCATATGTCTAATGAGAGTTCAGAAGGATTGAGAGCGAAGGCTAAGGAACAAGCTAATGTTCGAGATTCAATTATTTCTAAATTATCAGAGACGCGACAAAGAATTTACGAGATCAAATATAAGGAATACAAGCCATTAATCTTCAACGGAAATAGCATGTCTCCGACTGATGCTGCAAAATTTGTCAGCGAAAATGCAGAAAAACTCGATTACATTCCAGGCAAAATCAAGCTCGATACGCCTTTGCCATTGAGTTATGAGGAGCTATCCGAGCTTTACAAAACAAATACTTCTGTAAATTCTAATGAAGAGAAGGAATTGACTGAAGAGGTACCGGATCCGGGAACAATCGCCTCTCCAAAGGAACTTTCAGAGTGCTTGGCTGCTGTCCAAAGTATGCGATCTAAAATTTCTAATTGTATTTCTGATGTTGAAGCTGAATATGATGAAGAAAATCAAGTAGCTATTTATGATGGAACTCGTATTTCACTGCAATCAGATCAGCAATATATTAAGCCAACGGAGAAGTTGCAAGACTTTCTTTCAAAAGAAAGAATTACGGCTCAATGGGAATTTGATGCTGTAGTAGATGGTAAAAATGGTGAAAGTAGTGGCTTGACTAAACGCTGGGAAATGCTTTGCGATCAAATTACGGCTACTGCAGAGTTGTCTAATGAGCTGGCTACAAAACTTTTTGGTAAAGAGATAACTATAACTCAAACTAACAACTCCGTTGATTTACCTTCGGTAATCGCAAAGATGAGAGATAAGTATCTTGAAAAAGGTAAAATCGGAAAACTAGCTAGACTTGTTAATAAGCAATTTGATGCAGTGGAGAGCATGGTAAAGATCAATGGTCAGCCAATGAAGAATGCTGAAGACTGTGATTTGGTTTTAGGTTATTTGAATTTGCAGGAATTGCGGGCAACCTGCGCCAATTACTGGCAAGATTTGATTCGTGAACCTCGCTTTGACTCCTTAAATAATGGAAGAGCCCCAGAACTGCAAGCTTCGCAATATGTCAACCAGATCAAGAAGCGGCTGGATTGGTATGATACTGATTTTGTTCAACTGAAAAAGTTATTGCAGCAGGCTGGGTTCGAACCAGAGAGCATATTTGCTTTTTCCTATGATCAATCCAATTCAGATATTATTTCAGAGATCTTTGCAAAAATTGAAGGAGAGTTGCCATTTTTATGTCAACTACAATTGCTGTGTATTGAATACCAAAAGAAAGTTGACAAATATGAAGAACTGACTGCAAAAATTAATGAACTGGGAATAGCAGATATTTGTAAAAAATTGCAGAGCGATTGGAAAGAAAAAGATACAAATCAGTATTCAGAAGATTATCAAGAACTTCAGCGCCTTTATAGCCTTTATGCTGTACAAGCCACTAGGAAGAAATATTTGGAGAAGCTCTCTGCAGCAGCACCTGTCTGGGCAGAAAAGATCAAATATCGTGAGGATAAATTTGGTTTAGATAGGGTACCCGAAAATATTGAAGAGGCTTGGGAGTGGAAGCAGTATAGTCAAAAACTTGCTGAGATCACTGCAGAGCCATTCGAGAAGCTTCAAAGAAAGAACAGTGAACTGAGTAAGGAATATCGTAAGATTACGGCTCAGCTAGCAGAAACTGAAGCTTGGCGCCATTTATTGGAAAAAACTGAATGTAACCCTGATCTACAGAAGAATCTGCAGAGTTGGAAGTTACTCACTAAAAAGATTGGTAAAGGCAAAGGTAAGAATGCGGCGATGTACCGCAATCAAGCACAACAGCTGATGATTAAGTGCCAAGAAGCGGTCCCGGCTTGGATCATGAACCTCAGCAATGTAACCAACAATATGGTTCCAGGCAAGAACAAGTTTGATGTCTTGATAATTGATGAAGCCAGCCAAGCTGATTTGTCGGCCTTGCCAGTTTTGTATTTGGCAAAAAAAGTTATTATTGTCGGGGATGACAAACAGGTTAGTCCAACTGGTAGTTTTACCAAATTGGATGAATTGAATTCTTTAGCTGCAAGTACTATTAAGGATGTATTACCTAACTGGGCTTTGTTTTCAGCAAATACATCCTTGTATGACATCGCAGCAACTATCTGTCAGCCCTTGATGCTTCGTGAACATTTCCGTTGTGTACCAGAAATTATCGGTTTTTCAAACCGCTTGAGTTATGATGGCAAAATCAAGCCACTTCGTGACAGTAGTAGCAGTGATTTATTGCCTGCTATGGTCAATTATCGTGTTGATGGTCATCGAGATGGTAGACGGAAAACTAATGAAGTTGAGGCTAACACGATTGTCTCTCTTATTCAAGCCATGCTTTGTGTCAAACAGTATAAAGATAAGACAATAGGCGTGATCTCTTTGATCGGTAAAGATCAAGCCAAGCTGATTCAAAATAAACTAGTAAGCAAGCTGAATTTGACTGAATACCAAAGACACCAAATTTTATGTGGTACTTCCGCGGAATTTCAAGGCGATGAGAGAGATGTTGTATTTCTTTCCATGATTGACAGCAATGAGAAGGAAGTCGGACCTATCAGAAAAATGGGAGCTCCTGATTCTCAGCCTGGGAAGGACTGGAGAAGAAGATATAACGTTGCGGTAAGCCGTGCGAAAGACCAACTATGGGTAGTTAACTCCTTAGATTATGCGAATGACCTACAAGAAGGGGATGTGAGAAAGGAACTGCTTGAGTATGCTTCTAATCCACATGCATTCATGATCGAAAATGAAAAGATAGAAAGAGAAGCGGAATCGCCGTTTGAAGAAGAAGTGGCGAAAGCGCTAGCCGCTAGGGGCTATAAGCTTGTTCAGCAATGGCCAGTTGGAGCATATCGGATCGATATGGTTGCGATTGATGGCAATAGAAAAGTTGCTATTGAATGCGACGGTGAACGTTGGCACAGTAGCGAGGAACAGATCCGGAATGATATGGAAAGACAGACCATTTTGGAACGCCTTGGCTGGCATTTTGTCCGTCTTCGCGGTAGTGAGTACTATGGAGACGCAGAAGCCGCAATTAATCGCGTATGTAAAGATCTCGGTCAATTGGGGATCAACCCAAATCATGACCTATTTGAGCCACAAAGTAATACTAAGCTGCTTGATGAGCTTAAACGCATAGCTGCAGATAATTTTTCTCTGTCAGAAGGTGAACACAATTCCCTCAAATTATTTACAGATGAGAATTTTGCTGATATTAAAGAGACTAGTCCTGTGGCTTCAGATAAACCAGAGCCAAGCTTATCACAAGATGAAGAAAGCCCATATTTAGATACAGTCAAAGATAATTCAATTTCTCTTGATAAGGAACTTTTTGGGGAAGAAAATGAGAAATTGTTAGATCAACCTGGTGAACAGTTGAATAAGAATCATCCAGAAGAGGGATTTGAACAGGAAACTGGTACGGTATTAAGTATTGATACTAGTGTGGTGGAAGCAGAAAAGAATGCTCTTAAACTTGAAAAGCTGGTTTTTGAATTTAATAAACTGAAGCCTGGTTATTACGATCTGTTACTACTGTTCTATACTAATCCGTCTTTGATGGAAGATTTGAGTATAACTACAAAGCAAGAGCTGCTTGATTTGTGTAAGAAGATAAATCTTCCAGAGAAAGTACATGAGACTTTAACTTTCTTGACTGGAACACGTTTTAGAATCGGCTCAGTAGATGAAAAAGAGTGGCTTAAAGGACTACTCAAGAAATTTGTTGACGAAAATATTATTTCTGCAAGTAACAAGATTTCAGAAGAAACGGGTTTTTCATCGCTTAGCATTCGTAAAAAGATTGAGCGGTTACTTCCTAATTGGGTGAACAGTGACAAGATTGTAAGTGATCCATACAAGCCAGCTTATTCAAATATCACCTATACTGATCCTAAGACGGAAAAAGTTAACCACAAAAAATTTTTGGCGTTGTCTAAGGCAAAAGATACAAATTCAAATAAAGAAAAAGATGATTTTGAGTATATAATTTCCATATTTCAACAGTTAAGTCCTGGATTATACAGTCTTAGATACGTATTTAATGAGTTGAAGTATTCACAAAGAAAAAATCTAGGTTTAGATTCCGTGAAATCCCTTTTAGATTTATGTAAGAATCGTCATATTGAGAACAGTATTACTGAAAAATTAACCTTTGAAGAAGGAATGCATTTCAGAATTGGCACAGTAAATGATAAAGACTGGCTAGTTAAGTTGTTAAAACAACATACTGGCCAACACAAGTACGCAACCTTTATTAGAATTGCAATCCAAACTGGCCTTTCGACTGGTGAAGTTGAAGAATTAATAATTAAAAATGTACCAACATGGGTGAATGAGGAAGGAATTATAGAAGAGCCAGCAATTATAGAAAATGACCGTGTAGAGAAGGAACAAAGACGTGGAATTGTAGAAAGTTCCGAATCTATAAATGCATCAAAAAAATATTCAAAAGATGTGTCGGTATTAAAAACATCAAATCCTGTGTATGGGTTAAAAGAGCCCGCTCGCCAAGGGTTTAATTCTGTATTTGAATCTTTTGCCAGAAATAATATGTATCAGCCTAAACAAATAAATGTGAGTCTGTTAAACAGTTACAATGAGTATTGTCAAGAGATAGGCAGATTGGACGCTAAAGAAAATAGCTTGGCTAATTTTAGGACAAAGGTATTGTATTCAGATATGGTGATTCAATCTGATAAAGATTCATATAGATTTTACAGACTAACTTGGGCGTCTCACTATAAGGAGCAATTGGTATCTGTGATAAGTAGGTTGCCTAATGGCAAACACGATCTGAACGACGTTGTCCAGCAAAATGCTCAACTGTTTGAAGAAATGAATATTGTGACTGGCCTCGAATTAGCAGAGATATGTATAAAATTACATATTAAAAGATATATAAATTCCGAGCTAACTTTTTCGCTGACTTCTTCACCAACATTAATTAAATATAATCCAAAGTACCCTTTAAGTGGTGATTCACCAAGAGTTCCTACCGAAAAAGACAAATTCAGAGTGAATGACGAAATTGTTGCTTCTCAAGATACTTCACGTGGTATAAGGGAATTTGCGGCTAAACATATTTATAAAACGCCACTTACCCAGGACCTCTTTGAAGAATATAAACAATTTTGTGATAAGAGGTCGTTGGTAGCTTGTCAGGGATTACTTGCATTTCAAGATGCCTTAATAAAGGATAGCCAGATTGTTATTTCTAAAGACGATCTGTACAAATTTATTGATCCAGCAAAAATTAGTAAAACAGAATCTCTGTCTAGACTGATACATGAGCTTAGATGGTATCATCCAGGTCCAATTAATCTTGAGCGTATTTATGATGCGCTACCACGTTTGATGAATGACTTGGATTTAAGTGATGAGTTTGAATTGTATACTTTGTGTGAAAAACAGGGGATTGCCAATAAATACCGTGAAGAAAGTGATGTTCGGTTGACTTTTATTGAAGAGCCATATATCTTATTGAGCTATGTTAAATTAGATGACTGGTACAAAGATATTTTTGAAAGCAATGTTGGCTCAAACATTGATCAATTATTCTCTTCAATTAGTAGAAGCACTGGGGTCTCGAAAGATTTCCTACTTAAGTATGCAAATATGTACTGTTCAAATGTAAGCACCCAATAGCGCGGTATCTATCAACCCCCAGTCAATAGTCATATACTGTTCTTAACAATTGAATACGGAGG
>NZ_JASPDS010000030.1:0-10363 GCF_030230715.1 Aerococcus sp. UMB1112A
GCTTAATTGAATATTTACTGGCTAAACTATTGAGTTTTCAAGGCTTCATAGTTCTTTTTGGTGTGGGAAGTTTAAGTTTTGAATTAAAACTGTCGACCAAATCACCTCCCAATCAGAGAGGCCAGGCCACCATCCATTTGGATCAAGATGGTAATACATGATGTCATAAAGCTGATTTAAAGTGATTTCTTTCATGGTAAACCTCATCTTATTAGATAATTTGACTACTTCTATTGTATTGCAAATTTGTATTGCAATTCTATTGTATTGCAAATTTAAGAAAAGTGGTTAAAATATGAAGTAAGCTATATAAAGTATATACGGTCTCTTTTTCTATCAGCAGAAGATTACGTGGACCCGAGTGATCGTCTCGTAACTAATTATTGCAGTGTTTGTTAACACGGTTTTAAACACGCTTTGGTTGAGTTTAATGTATAAGATGCCATTTATTGGCTATTTACCTGCTGGTTGTCAAAAGAAGCGATTGCAACACCACTTCAAATCTTAATTATTTATTTTGGGCTCAACTCAACGCAATTTGAACGCATTAAAAATAAATTACTGGGTTAATTTTTAGCGGTGCGTCTGGCAATAATCGGTTGCCGCGAACCGCTTTTTGTTGTATTTAGAAATACGAGGAGTTTTTGTTATGTATACGATCAGAGTTCAAAATATGCAGTTTCATGGGCACATTGGCGTCCTGCCGGAAGAAAAGAAGGTTGGCCAAACCCTTCAAGTTGATTTGGAAGCGGTCATTAATGCAGTGCCGGTTGCCGATCAATTAGCAAGCACGGTTAGTTATGGAGACTTCTATCCGATTGTTGAAAAAATTATTGATGAAAATCACGTCAATCTGGTTGAAACACTGGCTCAGAAAATTTTAACTGCTATTAAGCAATTGGATAGTCGGATTCAGACGGTCACTGTTCGAATCCGTAAATTAAACTTACCGGTTGACGGCGTCTTTAATAATGTGGAAATCGAGATGAAACAATCATGATGGAAAATGTCATTTTAAGTTTAGGTAGTAATATCGGTAATCGTGAAGCCTATATTAACAAAGCCGTTGCGCTGTTGGGAAACGACCCGGCTATTTTGATTGATAAAGCTTCAAGTTTTTATGAAACTTCACCGGTTGGTAATGTGAGCCAGCGGGCCTTTATAAATATTGCGCTTAAAATCGCAACAACTGATTCACCGGAAGACTTGTTAACCAAAATCCACCAAATCGAATTGCATTTGCACCGGACCCGTGATGTACATTGGGGACCGCGGACATTGGATGTTGATATTATTTTTTGGGGTGATCAAAAGATTAAGACTGAGTCGCTGATTATTCCGCATCCGGAAGCATTCAACCGTTTATTTGTGCTGGTACCAACACTGGAAATCGTGACACCTGAATTTCCATTTTATAATCAAATTAAGGCTCAAATTCAAAAACTTCAAAAAGCAGATCAAACAATTCAACTTGTACAAAAGCAGACGCAATCTAAACAAGTCGTTGAAAGCGCAATTCGTCAAATCCTGAATGCGATCGGAGATGATCCGGATCGACCAGGACTGGTGGAGACACCGGATCGCGTCGCCCGGATGTATAATGAAATTTTTTCGTCTGAGGGGTTGGATAATTTTGAAGACTATAAATTGTTTAATACCAAAGAGACTGATAATTCAAAAATGGTGATGGTGAAAAACATTCCGTTTTATTCAATGTGTGAGCACCACATGATGCCGTTTTGGGGGAAAGCCCACATTGCTTACGTACCTGATCACGGGAAAATTATTGGCTTAAGTAAAATCCCGAGACTGGTTGATTTTGTATCACACAAGTTGGGCCTTCAAGAGAAGCTGACTGATGATATTGTTGCCCAAATGAACCGAATTCTGGCACCCAAGGGAGTGGCGGTTATTGTTGACGCCCGGCACATGTGTGTTGAAATGCGGGGAGTTAAAAAGGCTGATTCATTAACTCGGACGATTCGTTTTTTTGGTGTTTTTGAGACCGACCAGGCGTTAAGAATAGCATTTTTAAACTCGATAGGTGATGTTAATGGGAAAACAATCTGAACTTAATGCTACCGAGTTTCCAACGTTTCTGTATGATCAGGGCGATCGGATTGGTTTGCTCAAACGGATTTTAAAAGCACTTGGCAGTCCCGATCAGAAATTTAAAATTATTCATATTTGCGGTACTAACGGAAAAGGTTCTACGGCAATGATGATTACCGCAATTCTTAAACAAATGGGTCACCGGGTTGGGCTATTTACCAGTCCCTATATTGGCGAAATTTACAATGGCATTCAAATTGACTTTAAAAATATTCCCAGTCGAATCTTCGAAGAAAAGATCTCGGTGATTGAAAAATTACTGAGAACAGCAGCTTTTGCAAACGTTAAAGTTTCCGAATTCGAAGCGCAATTTTTAATTTCAATGTTGTATTTTGCCGAACAGCGGGTTGATTACGTTGTTTTGGAATGTGGCCTTGGTGGTGAACTTGATGCAACAAATGCCGTGGCCACAACAATGTACTCAATTTTTACCAAGATTAGCTTGGATCATGTTGGCATTTTGGGAAATAATATTACAGAAATTGCAACTACTAAATCTAAAATTATCAGGCACCATAACGTTACGATTACGGCTCAGAATCAGTCGCTTGAAGCGTTGAAGGTATTAGAAAATGAAGCTGTGTCAAAACAGGCTTTTTTTTTGAACGCTGATCGGGTCACAATAACTACCTCGCAACAATCAAAGCGTAGCAAACAGGTTCATTATCGAGCTTTGCTCGGGCACAGTGAGCAAAGCGGTACTTTTCGCTTTGGCTTGGCCGGGACCTATCAGCTTGAAAACTTGGCAACGGTATTGACTTGGTTTTTCGATTTTGTGAAACGAACGTCATTTCAACAGCGACTGGATGATATCTTGGCTCATTCTTTGGCTGAATTGGTTATACCGGGACGTTTTGAAACGGTTCAGCAAAAGCCAAAAATCATTTTGGACGGTGGCCATAATCCTGACGGCATCAGTGCATTTGTTGAGACGGTTCAGAAACTGTATCCAAATGCTCCCAAGCTGATTGTTAATGGTTTTTTAAAGGATAAATCTTATGAAATAGCGGTTCAAAAACTGCTTACTCTCAAAAATAGCTCGTTTATTATCACGCAGCCGGAAAATCAGCAGCGCGAACTTTCACCGGTTAAATTGGCGGATGTTTATCAAAAATATACCAACCGGCAATTTCCAGAATTTACTTCTCCGGTTAAAGCAATTAAGCAAGCTATTATGACGGCTTCACCAACTACTGTTATCTTAGTTGTTGGTTCATTTTATCTATTAAATCCGATTCGAACATATCTACTATCTAGGAGTGAGCATAATGGAAATTAAAAAAATAAACAATCGTCAACAAACATTCAGCGGCAACGTCACCATTTCTTTTAATGCGAATACAGAAGAATTACCCAAATTAATTAATCTGTTAGCTGACCAGACTGCAAATCTTTCGATTTCGTCATCGCTAGTCATCGCGACATTTACGCAAACGGAATTGGCAGCTGTAATTAAAAGTTGGCCAGAAGTGTTTGGCGCTGAAAACGGTACGCTGCAGCAAATCCAGGCAGCTTCTCAAATCCATTTTAAGGGTCGGGGATTTGACTTTGATATTACGACCAAACCAATTATTTATTCGATTTTAAACTTGACGCCGGATTCATTTTACGATGGTGGGAGAAACGCTTCAGTCGATGGGGTTATGAAACGAATTGAAGCAGACCTGGCAGCCGGAACTGCCATCTTTGAAGTCGGTGGCAAATCTTCCAAGCCGCACTTTGATGATATTAGTGCTGAAGAGGAGTGGGGGCGAATTAAACCGTTTTTGGACGCTATTCACAAGCGTTTTCCAAATATTGTTTTGGCAATTGATTCCAATACAAACGCGGTTATTGAAGAAGCACTAAAAAATGGTATTCAAATTATTAACGACATCGATGGCTTTAATTCTCAAGCGAAACTGAATTTAATTGCTAAATACAAACCTGCTGTTGTAACGATGTTTAATGGTCGGAACTTCAATGAGCAAACGGAAACCTTATCAAAAACAATGATGGATTTCTTTACACATACAATTAGCGATTTAACAGGCGTTGGGCTTGAAAAAGAAAACATTGTGATTGACCCGGGCGTTGGCTTTTCTGATCATAATACGTTAGCTTTTGATCTGATTAAGATGAAATTAACGAAATTAATGGCAGAATTTCAAACACCGATTATGATTGCAATTTCGCGAAAAAGTTTTGCTAAACGGCTGTTTAATTTGGACTCAGCGGATGATCGATTGATTCCAACGCTGCTATTTGAAGCATTTATGACGGTTCTTGGCGGTCGGGTTATTCGGGTACATGATGCAAAAGAAACTCGTCAGCTAATCGATGCTTTTGAGTTGCTAAAAGATCAGCTATTGCTAAAGTAAAGGTGATAAGAATGCCTCAAGATCCTTATTTGTCAGTGCTTATTAAGGCGATCGACCAACTTGCTGAGTTGCCGGTTTCATGGTTACCAGATAAAAAGTTGGTTCAAATTAAAGGAATTTTGACCGATCAGCAACCGGCTGAACTTCGAAATCGAAAATCCAAGGTCCACTTGTCTGCCAGTGCGATGGTCTTTTCAAAAAATGCCGGCTTTTTTATTCGTCATCCGTATCTACGAACAACACTGCTGCCGGCCGGCCACGTTGAACCGGGTGAGCTGCCGATTAACTGCGCAGTTAGGGAATTTCATGAAGAAACCGGCTATCAGGTGAAGCCTGAAAGTGGTCAGCTGATTGATGTTAACCTGATTGCAATTCCAGCTAATCCGGTTAAGGGTGAGAGTGCGCATCAACACGTCGACTTTCGCTTTCACTTTTTAATTGAACCTGGTACTCGAAGCAATTCCGAATTACCGGTTTCTTTATTAACGCAAGCCCAAGCACCGACAGAGTTTGCAAAGTATTTTGCACTTATCAAATCAGGTGATTAAGTTATGTCAAATTACTAAGTTTATAATGCCGAATTGAAACGGCTGTTTTAGCTAATAGCGACTGGTTTTTAAGGGAATTGTATGATTTTTTTGCCAGGGCTTGGGTTTACAGTTTTAGAAAATAACTTGAACCGGTATCTAATTGATCCCAATCGTGATCCGAATGAGGGACTAACTGGTGATTACTATCATCTTGTATATGCCAAGAATACATTTGGCCATGCTTTGTATCAAACGCCACCGTCAAGTTGGAAAATTAATCGACGACGTGACCAATTCTATCAGCCGTATCATCAGCAGCTGCAAAAATTGCTTTCGATAAAGAAAGATACTTTCAGAAACTGTTTAGTATCTTTTGAGAAGTAACCTGATAAAAGCTAACGAAACCATCATGAGACTAGTGTTGAGCTTACGCTCACAGTTACGCCATAAACGATGATAATTTTCCAACCAACTAAATGAACGTTCAATGAGCCACCGTTGGGGGATAACCGAAAATTGGTGTAACTCATTTCTTTTAACGACGATTACCTTGGCTGAGGTTAAACTGCTAATCTCATTGGCAAAATTTTGGCCGGTATAACCACTATCAACCATCATGGTTCGAACCAATTTAAACTGCTCTAAATTAAGGGTGACGAGTGCAATCGCCCCGTCACGATCAGTGATGTCGACGGCTAAATGGCGCTTAATGACGGAAATTTTCTTGCCACCATCGTAACCCTTATTTTCAGCGGTAGCGGTGTTCTTAATGCTTTGGGCATCTAAAATGACGAACGAAGTTCGGGCTGACCGCCCTTGCCTATCTGTTACTGCTTTGATTTCATCTTCATCCTCAATAGCTACATAATTTACTGGATAGGTTTGATTATTAAATTCAATGGCACCACCGTTTTTTTTTAACCCGACTTGTACCATTTGCTTTCTTTGCCTTTACCAGCTCTTAAATAAACGTGATTATTGTTGGTTACCACCCAAATAGGGGAGTCTTGAAAACTCTGGCCCTAATCATTAGGATGGTTTTGGACAGTAGTTATCTTGTTTAAAACATCTAATTCTTCTTTAGTCCAATCTTTCATTTTTTTGCTCCTAATCATCTAAAATCTTATATTCTTCAAAATAACTTTTACCTTGCTTGATTTCTCCGCTTTCATAAAGAAAAATTTTATGCTCTAAACGTTTAATTGAACGATTCAAATTTTTCTTTTTAGTTTCAAGTAAAGCAAGCTGCTCTTTTAATAAATCTTCACGAGCTTGCAGGGTAGAATCGCCTTGCTCAATTAACTTAACGTAATCGACCAATGCTTCTACGGTAATTCCAGAATGCCGCAGACAAACAATCATTTCGATCCACTTTTGTAATCCTTCGTTATAGTAACGATTGCCATTCTTTTTACGAGGAACAGCAGGGATTAAGCCAATCCGTTCGTAATAACGAAGGGTATCTGGTTTTAAGTGGTATTTTTCACTAACATCTGTAATAGTTAGATCAGTCATTTGATTCACCTCTTGAATTTAAGATACTACTTGGAGTTAACTCCAAGTCAAGCATTTTTGAAATATTTCATAATCGATTTTTATGCTCAATTTATAAAAATCAATTGACAATAAGTAAGCATGGGTTTACACTAATAGTCAACAAGAGTTACTAAAAGTCAGAAAGGAGTACTAACATGTTGAATTTACAAGCTGTATGTCAAAACTGTGCATGTTGTCCAAAAGACAATACTTTTTTGCATACGCTAATTCAGCATGACGTACTTCAATATAATCTATAGTTAACTTGATTTTTTAATTTAGCTATTTAAGGATCTACGAACTGAATTGGTTCGTAGATCCTTTTTTGTTTGGTCTTTGGGAGGTAAGATCTTATGAATTGGTCAATCATACAACAAGCGTTGCCATTATTTGCCCATGCATTTGGACTCACGATCTGGTTATCGCTAATAGGGATAATAGGTTCGATTATTGTTGGAATAATCGCTAGCTTAACACAATATTTTAAAATACCGGTAATTAGTCAGATCATGACAGCATATGTTGAACTAGCACGAAATACGCCACTTTTAATTCAATTATTTTTCTTGTACTACGCTTTTCCTGTTATCGGAATAAAAATGTCCGCTGAAGTTTGCGGTATTATCGGTTTAATTTTCCTAGGTGGAGCATACATGGCTGAGGGATTTACTGGTGGTTTCAATGGTATCTCTACTAGCCAAATTAACAGCGGAAAAGCATTAGGAATGAGCCGTTTTCAATTAGCGCGCTATGTTGTTTTCCCACAAGGCTTTGCATTAAGCTTGCCTGCTTTAACAGCTAATATTATCTTTTTAATTAAAGAAACATCCATTTTTTCAGTAATTGCAATCCCTGAATTAACCAATACAGCTTTAGATTTAATCGGCATGTACTACCGTTCCAATGAATACTTACTGATGTTGGTTATTGCTTATGCAATTATCTTGATCCCAGTAATTCTTTTATTAACTTGGCTTGAAAGGAGAGTTCGTTATGGTGCATTCGGGAATTAACGTTTTATTTGAAGGGAGCAATTTTGCTCGTTTAATGGCAGGTCTTTGGACTTCCATTTGGATTGCAGCTATTTCCTTAATAATTGGTTTAGCTATTGGAACTATTTTTGGTATTCTTAGAACTTTGACTAATAAAATCATTCGATTTGCTTTACGAATTTATCTAGAATTCTTCAGAATAGTACCTACAATCGTTTTACTTTACTTGGTCTATTATATTTTGCCACGAACTTTTCATGTTAACTGGCCAGCAACTTGGATGGCAGTTCTGGCATTTTCACTATGGGTAGCAGCAGAATTCAGCGATATTGTTCGCGGAGCAATCGAATCAGTACCTAAGAGCCAGCGTGAATCGGGACTGGCATTAGGCTTAAGCAAAATCCAATTATTTAGATATGTATTATTGCCACAAGCAGTTAAGTTAGAGCTTCCTGCAACAATCAACTTAGCAACCAGAGTAATTAAAACCACTTCACTTTTACTTGTCATCAGCATTATGGAAGTAATTAACGTTGGCCAGCAAATTATCGAAGCAAATAATCAGCAAAATCCAACTGGTGTTTTCTGGGTTTATGGACTGATATTTATCTTATATTTTGTCCTCGACTATCCATTATCAGCTTGGGCTAAGAAATTAACTAAGGAAAGCAAATAGGTGAGCACAATGACAGAAGAAATTTTAAAAGTTGAGCATTTAGATAAGTTTTATGACGACCGTCAAGTTTTACATGACATCAATTTTTCGTTGAAAAAAGGTGAGGTATTAACATTACTTGGACCATCAGGTTCTGGTAAAAGTACTTTGCTTAGAACTTTGAATGGGTTAGAGGATTATAAAAAGGGAGCTATCTATTTCCATGGAAAGAAAATTAATCCTAGTCCAAAAGAATGGCAAATGCTGCGACAAAAAATCGGTATGGTTTTTCAAAGCTATGATCTTTTTCCGAATCTTACTGTGATAGAAAATGTTTTGCTTGCCCCAGTGAAAGTACAAAAACGAAATGAAAACGAGGTTAAAGAAGAAGCAATTAAACTGCTAAAACAAGTGCGATTAGATCAATATCTAAATGCTTATCCTAGAGAATTATCAGGCGGTCAAAAGCAGCGAGTAGCCATCGTTCGTGCATTAGCAATGAGGCCGGAAGTAATGCTTTTGGATGAAATCACTGCATCCCTTGACCCAGAAATGGTACGCGGTATTGAAGAAATCGTTGAACTCCTTTCTAAACGTGACCATATGACTATGATTATTGTTACCCACCAAATGAACTTTGCTTCTAGAATTGCGGACGAAGTACTTTTCTTAGAAAATGGACATATTTTAGAAGATACTCCAGGAAAAGACTTCTTTGATCATCCTCAGACGCAAAGAGCTAAAGACTTCTTAGACAGCATGGATTATTAAGGATAAAGCCAATGAAAAAGAAAAATATTTTTAACATTATTATGGGTATTGTTGCTCTAATAGTCGTGGTAAGTGCCGCTTATTTTGGTTTTACACAACCTAACTTAAACAGCGGTACTGCTGGCAGCCGTTGGAGCAATGAGAATGGCGTCTCAGAAATCAAACGTCGTGGTTATATCAGAGTTGCAGTTTTTGGTGATTTACCACCATATGGCTGGGTAAATGATCAAGGCAAGAGAGTAGGCTATGATGTTTACTTGGTTCGCAGAATTGCCAAAGATTTAAACGTTAAAATTCGTTTTATACAAGTCAATGCCAACAATCGTGTAGATACTTTAAATTCAAATAAAGCGGATATCGTTTTAGCTAACTTTACAGTAACTCCTGAACGTAAAGATGTAGTTGATTTTGCAAAACCATATATGAAAGTATCAGTTGGAGTAATTTCACCTAAAAATGCTCCAATTAATAGTGCGCAAGAATTGAAGGGCAAGAAGTTAATCGTTACCAAGGGAACAACTGCCGAAAACTATTTTGCAAAGCAATCTGGAGTTAATTTATTAAAGTTTGATTCTAAGACGCAGCAATTCAATGCATTGAAGAATGGTCGTGGTGCAGCTTTAGCTGATGACAATTCTTACCTTTATGCTTGGGTTAAGAAAAATCCTAAGTATGTAGTTGGCATTAAGAGTATTGGACCTCGTCAGTATGTGGCCCCAGCCGTAAAGAAGGGCAATCGTTCACTGCTTAAATGGACAAATCATGAGATTACTAAACTAACGAAGGAAGGCTTCTTTGTACAGGATTATCAAAAAGAATTAGCGCCTTACTTTGGTAAGGATATTAAGCCAACTGATATTGTGTTGAGATAAACATTTGAAAAAATCTATTTTTAACAGGTTCTAGACTTCTACTCAAAAACAAAATCCTATTAGATTAAGGTTTGGCAACACCGAGATTTAGTAGGATTTTTTAATTTCTAATTTTTCCTAGTCACTTATTTATTTTTATATATTTTACGATAATTTTCAGGACTTAACTCTAAACTATTTTTAAAAGAACGTGTAAAATTAAATTGATTTAAAAATCCTACTTCTTTAGCAATTTGTCCAATAGAAGCCTCTGTATTACATAATTTTTTCTTTGCTTGATTTATTCTTAATTGCTTTAAAAAAGATCGTGGGGAAAGATTGATTTTTCAATAAGCAATGTATATAAATAACTTAGAGAAATATTTAAATTATTACATACAGTGTTTATGGAACAATTTTTATCCATAAAATTCTGTTCAAAATAATTTACGGCTAAATTGAATTTTAAATTGTAACTCAAACTTCCCACTTACAAAAGTGGGCTTGTACCTTGAAAATTCAATAGTTTAGCCAATAAAAAAGCACAAGGCCTTTG
>NZ_JASPDS010000031.1:0-10218 GCF_030230715.1 Aerococcus sp. UMB1112A
CCTAAAGCTTGTTTAAAATCTTCTTCATCTACTGATACCAGATCATCAAAACTTGACATCTTTATGGCTTCAGTCATATCTTTAAGAGCTTGTGAATTAGATATATCTTCATCTACAAAAGATTCTGTTCTAATAGCAACATTATCTACATACTGAGTCCATGTTTTTTCTTCCAAATTTACCTCATATTGAATCGAGTGCTTACCATCTGGTGTTTCTGTATAGGCAAGTCCTATATGGCTTAAATCGGGATATAGTTTGTCAAAGTCATCATAGCTATTAGATTCTGAAAACTCGTAGTTAGAATAATCAACTATCGCCCTCTTTAAATTTTCTAATAGTGGTGATTGGTTTTCTAATTCTTCTACTTCTCCCATATCTAAAAGTTTATTAATCTCAGCTAGTCTTAGTGTCTTATCCCTTAACTCATCAGCTTTTTCAAATGGTTTAGTTAATTCTACTTTGGCATTTTCTAAAGATTCTTTATAGTTTTCAAGGTTTTGATATAACCTCTCAAGTCTTGCAGGTATTTTTTCAATAGCATTATCAAGTCTTGTTATATTACCATCAGTAGAGTTTGAAAACTCTCCGAAATATTCTGCTTTTCCTAGGAGTTTAAAGGTGTGAGTATTAGTCATAAAGTTATATGAAACTTGTAAGTCTAAATTTCTATATTTACCAATGACCTTGCTATCATTTATCTTTACCTTTTTTATTTCTTCTAATAGCTTCTCTCCGGCTTCTTTCTTATCTAAAATTTTATTTGCACCAAGACTGATTGAAGTGAATTTACTTTCTCCTTCTCCTAATTTCTCAACACTTGCAATATCTTCTTTAACTGCTTGTATTTCCATTTCAGTTTTTAAAATACTTTGAGGATAAATTTTATTTACCTTATCTTCAAGCTTGTATTTATTAGACTTATAGTTTGCTTCAAGCATTTTTAGCTTTGTAACTTCGTTATCTAAATCCATCTTTTCCTTAATTAATGGATTACCAGTCGCTAAAGCTTTAATCTCTGAATAAGATAAGCTTGCCTCATCAACATCTTCCGCAACTCTGACAGGTGTTTTACTTGTCATAATCTGTGAAATGAACTTCTGCTTATTCTCTATTGTCTGGTCGAGTAGGTCGGGGATATTACTATCCCTTTCCCCTCTAAGAACCGTGCATGAGAGTTTCCCCTCACACGGCTCAAGTTTTTATAAGCCCTAATTAAAGAGCCAGCGTGTTTTCTTCATCATTTATATGCAATTTTCTATGACACCAAGGGTGTACTAAAGTTTTAAGGGTAATGTTATTTTGAATTGTTTGATGTACTCTAAAGTCTGTATCAATAGTTATTTTCTCTCCACAAACAGGGCATATTCCATTTTGCGTTTTATACAGTCTATTTATAACTGTACGTCCTTTAAGTTCGTTTCGTATTTTTAACTCTTCTCTTTCTTCAAAGTATATTTGCCAATTTTCATCAAATGGATTTGCTTCAGCTTGTATCTTGGTAAATCTTTTAATATCAGTATCTGTAGCATATTTAAGACGAAGATAGTATTTCTCGCCATTTTCCATTCTGTCACCAGTTGCTACACTGAAAGTCCAGATTCTATTTCCAATGGTATGGAAGTATTTCTTAGCTATCCATTTTCTACCTTTCTTTGGGTGTCTACGAACGCACCAGGTCCACAAGCTTTTATATATTTCATAATCAAGTTTTTCAAAGGCTTTAGATGAAACATTATATTTCTGATAGTTTACCCAACCTATAATGATTGGATTTAGTTTTCTAATCAATATTTCTTGTTTCATTGACGGATTATCTTTTATGATTCGTCTGATTTTATCGACAATAGCCTTGAAGTTCTTATCAGATGGTTTTGTAAGCAACTTATCTTTATACATCCTAATATTAACTCCAAGAAAATCAAAACCGTCATTTATGTGTGTTATGAGTGTCTTTTCCTCTGATAATTCTAAACCTCTTTCAGCCAAGAATTTTACAATGATTGGCTTTACACCATTTTCAAGCAATTCTGCACTTTCCCCTGTAACGATGAAATCATCTGCATATCTAGCAAAGTTAACCTTTGGGAAATATGTTTTCTTATTTACTGTTCTTCTATGGTATTTCTCTTTGATTGCTTTTTCTAAACCATCTAATACCATATTGGAAATAATAGGTGATATTGGCGAGCCTTGGGGACTTCCTGTTTCTGTTGGAAATAGTTTTTGTTTTTCTATATATCCACACTCAAGCCAGAGTTTTAATAATTTCTTGTTCATCGGGATATTATTTAATATCCATTCATGACTTATATTATCAAAACAACCTTTTATATCTCCCTCAAGTACCCATTTTGCAGATTTCTTTTTATTAAGTGATGTAAAACACTGCTCGATAGCATCTTGTGTACATCTTTTTGCCCTAAATCCATAAGAATTAGGGTCAGCAGTAGTTTCTGCTATGGGTTCAAGTGCAAATTTATATAGGGTTTGCATTGCTCTATCTGTCATTGTAGGAATGCTGAGAGGTCTTTTCTTCCCATTTTTCTTTGGTATATACACTCTTTTAAGAGGCTTAGGTTTATATCCTCTTAAATTTAACTTTTCTATTGCCTTATACTTTGCCTGTGGTGTTAGCCATAATTCGCCATCTACACCACTTGTTTTCTTGCCTTGATTTTCAGTTACCCTCTTAATAGCCAAGGCTTTTGCATAAAATGAAGTTGTGAGTAAATGTTGTAAAGATTTTACCTTTCCGTATTTACTCATTTTCCACGCTTTCACAATACGCATTTGTAGTTTTTTAACATAGCTTTCTGCTAGAGAAAAATCTATACTTTCCCAGTCTTTAGCTCTGTTAGTAGTAGCACACATTTTACTGTTCATTTGCTTTCTCCTTTCAAAAATTCTACAAGTTCTCTTGTGAATAAAAACCAAATGGAAGTCTGCACTCTTTCAAGTTAGGGCAAATTTTGAACCCCTATCCATCTCATTACAAGATGGCATTCGCTTTTTCCATTCTCCTTTACCTGCACCATTATCAGCATTTCTTACGATTTGCCTTGCCTTATGGCAATAGTACAGGCTTACCATGTTTCACTTAATTAACATTGATAACTTAGGCTCTACCTCTCTGCCGGTAGTCTTTTTGTCCGTGTAATCTCACTATGGAAAGGATTATCCGACTACACACCATTTTGGTTCAGGCTTATCAGCAACTTTAGCCTGTTCGCCTTAACGACATTTATCAGTAGTTCACATATGTTAGCCATATTATCAAGCCTCGCTCCCTAACCACCTTGTTGCTGGCAGTTTCGTCATTTCCTCACGGTTTTACCTCAATTAGGGCTACTTTAATATCGGCTTACCACACCTAAGTGCAGTCGATACTCGGCTCAACTAACGGAATAGTTGGTTTGGTCATCACGCCAAACAGTTAAATTAAGCGACTTCATGTCGCACCCATAAATAAGCATCAAAAGTATTTTCTGTTACATATCTAAAGATATTTACCTTATCATTTTCATTACCTTGACGAACAATTCTACCACTTCTTTGCTCTAGGTCAGACGGTCTCCATGGGACGTCTAAATCATGTAAGGCTATTAGTTTATTTTGTACATTTGTACCTGCTCCCATTTTTTGAGTAGATCCTAATAATACTCTTACTTCTCCTCTTCTTACCTTAGAGAATAATTCATCTTTTTGTTTGTCTGTATCTGCTTCGTGAATAAAGGCTATTTCTTCTTTAGGTACTCCCATATTCACTAGCTTATTTCTAATATCATCATAGATATTAAATTCTCCATCTCCTTTTGGTGTCGACATATCTGAAAACACTAATTGGGTCGATGAATTTTCTTTTGTCTTATCCCAGATCGAAAATATATTTTTAACGCATACATTAACTTTTGAATTAGGATCATCTGGAAGTAGTGGATTTATTAATCTTTGGTCAAGGGCAAGTTTTTTACCATCATTAGTAATCTTTAGCATATTATCTTCTGTTGGCTCTACTTGGTTATTTCTAACTGCGTCAGCTCTTTCTGAAATAGCTTCTAATATTTCTTTTTGTTCCTCAGTAGGTTTCGTTTTAATAACTTCGAAGTTTGCTTCAGGAACTGGCAAATTTAACATGTCTGATGTCTTTATATCTGCTACTTCTTTAAACATGCTCATCAGTTCTGGCAAGTTATAAAACTTTGAAAATCTTGTCTTTTGCCTATATCCAGTTCCTTCTGGAGATAATTCAAAGGTGTTTTCTGTTTCTCCAAAAGTAGAAGCCCAAGCGTCAAAATGTTCTAATCCTCTTGCCTTTAAATCGTCATATTGAAGGTATCTTTGCATGGTATAAAGCTCTGTCATTGAATTTGATATTGGTGTACCAGTAGCAAATACAACTCCCTTTCCATCTGTCATTTCATCCATATACCTACATTTCATATACATATCTGAAGACTTAAAGGCTTCACTCTGACCGATACCCGCAACATTTCTCATCTTGGTATGCAAGAATAAGTTTTTGTAATTATGAGCTTCGTCTATAAATAACTTATCTACTCCTAGTTCTTCAAAGGTTATTACATCATCTTTTTTAAAGTCATCATTTAGTTTTTCAAGTCTTACCAAGAGTTTTTTCTTTGTCTTTTCTAGTTGTTTTACTGTGAAATTTTCTCCTCTATTTCTTTTATTCTCATCAATAAAGGAAACTATATCATCTATTTGGTCTTGTATATGCCTTATCTGGTATTCCTTAGACATTGGTATTTTTTCAAATTGAGAGTGTCCTATGATGACCGCATCATATTCTCCCGTTGCAATCCTACCAATAAATCTTTTCCTATTTTTAGGTTGGAAGTCTTTTTTATCGGCCACCATAATGTTTGCTGACGGATATAACTGCATAAACTCTCTACCAATTTGAGTGGTTAGGTGGTTGGGAACTACAAATAATGATTTACTTGCAAGTCCTAACTTTTTAGATTCCATAGCAGAAGCTACCATTTCAAAAGTTTTTCCTGCTCCTACCACATGGGCAAGTAGTGTATTTCCACCATAAAGAGTCCTTGCTATGGCGTTTTTCTGATGTTCTCGAAGTCTGATTTCAGTATTCATTCCATCAAAAGTTAAATTAGAACCATCAAATTCTCTATTTCTAATTGAATTGAATTTTTCATTATAAATCTTTTCTAGCCTATATCTTCTATCAGAATCTTCAAATATCCAATTCTTAAATTCTTCTTTAATCAGTTCTTGCTTTTGACTTGCAAGCATAGTTTCTTTTTTATTTAATACAGATGTCTTAGAACCATCATCATTTATTACTTGGTCAAATACCTTTGTATCTTTTAGATTAAGAGCATTTTCAATTAGCTTATAGGCATTTACTCTACTTGTACCATAAGTCATATTTGCAAGCTCATTAGTTGAGTCAACACTTTTGCCTTCAATATTCCATTCACTTGTATGTGGTGAGAACCTAACATTTATATTCCACCTATCATAACCTGGTGTTTTTAAAAGATTAAAAGTAAAGTCTTCTATATCTTTTTGAGGTATCCAAGTTGCTCCTAACCTTACATTTATATCAGAAGCAGTGAGTTCTTCAGGCATAACTTCTTGTAATTTTTCTCTTTGATATTTGAGTTTGCCTAACTCGTTTAATAATGTGTCTTTCTTTTCAGAAGGCGCTAAATCTATTACATTTTCAATTTCTCCGATATATGAATTGAGATAGCCAATTTTCTCTCTGATATTGCCACTTAAATACTCGTCAGCCGATACATATGAAAAATGAAATGGATCGTCATTGTCAAAGTTTTCAAAGGGCATTCTGTTATTTATTAGGTCTGTGTCCTTAATATCTAAAAATATCTCGCCTTCAAGCTCACCAATTAAGGTGTCCCTATCTTTACTTGTGATAGATTCCATATATTCAAAATCTACATATCCCTTTTGTGAAACTGATAAGACTAAGGCTTCAAGGGAAGTATCTACATGGTCTACTACCTTTGCCTTTGTTATTGTTCTTTTTGAAAATATATCACTCTTAGCTTTGAAATTATCCTCATCATCAAGTATTTCTATTGATGATACCAAAGAAAAGTTTGAGTCTTCCTTTAAGGCTCTGGTGTTTGATAAGGAGTTAATAAAGCCATGTTTTTTTGAAAAATTATCATAGATCTCATTTAACTTTGCTTGTGATTCTTTTATTTCTTCATCAGAAAAATCGTCCTTTTGTTTTTCTATTACATCTTTTAAAGCATTCATTACATCAAGGTAATCTTTTATCTTTTCTTTATTTTTATCTGATATATTCTGCTTAATTAAGACTGAGTTTTCTCTTAGGTAGACTTCTTCGTCAATAATAGTATAAGAAAAATTTTTAACATCATCTGTTGCTGGAAGACTTAATTCTTCATCTTCCAATAGTTCGACCTCTTCATATTTTGAATTTGAAGATATTTCCTTACTTGCAAGATCCATTAAATCTTTTAGATTTTCGTCTTCTCTTTCATCACAAGTAATTGTATTTCCAAATCTTCCAGATACTTCTTTCATATCCCCTAATACCATTTGAGGATTATCTACAAAATATTTGTTGTAAGTCAAACCCTTTTTATCAGTTGCTAGATGAATCCAATCGTCATCTCTTTCTATAACTGAATCTCTCTTCTTTAAAAAAATAATATCCGAAGTAACTTCTGTACCAGCAAGTCCTTTAAATGTTGTATTAGGTAGCCTCATAGCTCCTAAAAACTCACATCTTGCATTAATATATTTTCTAACAGATTCATCTTTTTTATCCATAGTTCCAGACGAAGTTATGAAGGCAATAATTCCTCCATTCCTAACCTTATCTATTGACTTTGCAAAAAAATAATCGTGAATCAGAAAGTTATTTCTGTTATATTCACGATCGTTAACTTTAAAATCTCCAAAGGGAACATTTCCTATTACCAAGTCAAAGAAATTGTTTGAGAAGTTTGTTTCTTCAAAACCTTTAATTTGAATATTAGCTTCAGGATAAAGTTCTCTGGCTATTCTTCCGCTTAGGCTATCTTTTTCTACTCCATAGACTTTAGAGCTTTGCATTTCACTTGGCATATTACCAATGAAGTTACCAACTCCTGCAGATGGTTCGAGGATATTCCCGGTCTTAAAACCCATATCTGTTAGTGTCTTATATATTCCATCCATTACTTCTCTAGGTGTATAAAACGACGTTAATGTAGACTCTTTAGCATTCAAATACTCTTCATTTGTTAGATTTTCCTTTAAAATATTCCTTGCTTCAAGCCATTGACCTCCTTTTTCTTCATCAAATACATCGGAAAGACCTCCCCAACCTAAATAGTCAGCAAGATAGGCTTGTTCATACTCTCTTGGACTCCTATTTTCATTTTCAAGTCTTTTGAGCATTTTAATAGCTTTTATATTTTTATCTAGCTTTTCTGATGGAGTTAGGTATTCTGAGTAAATATGATTTTTCAAGTCATAATTTCTAGCAAAACTTAGCCTTTCCTTATTAGGTTCATAGCCTAGATTTTTTAAATCTTCTTTACCTCTCAATAAGTTTTCGGCTGCTTCTCTTGGAACATTGTATCTATCCATCATTTGGTCAATTTCAGGATTGTGGCTATCAATAAAGCTTTCTTGCTCTACTTGTTTTTCAATTTGTTTTTCATGCTCAGATAATTTGTATATCTCATAATTTCCACTATCTAAAAGGTCATCAATCTTTCTACTTTCTTCAAATGTTTCACCCTTATATAAGGGGATTTCTTCTCCATTAACTTCTACTTTAGTTCCTGTTTCAATTAAGTTAATTCCATCAAAGACATTCTCATCTTCTAGAATAAATTCTTTTCCAACTTTTACTGCTAGTTTTTCTGATGTTTGACTTAGATTTTCAAAGATTTCTTCAAGGTATGAATCGTTTCTATATGGAATTACTTCCGAACCCCTAATCATACCTCCCATATATTCCATATTATCTCTGATGGTTACAGTTTTAAGTCCTCCACTTAGTTCATCAAAATCTGTAATGGTAAATTCTTTATCTTTATATCTAACCTGATCACCTATCTTAAATTTAGGCTCTATATTTTCCTTAACTTCTTCTTGTAAAGATTTTTCCTTACTTAGTGCAACTTGCTCTTCTAAATATGAAAATTCACGCTCATTTACTTCTTCACCATCTCCAAGGTCAATCCTATAGTGTTCGACAACTTCTCCATCTATATAGTGGTCAAAATAGAATTTGAAATATCCGATATAATCATCAGTCATTTCTCCAAATTCATTTTCTCCAAGAGTTTGATTATGGTCTTTAACATCAATATCCTTTTGTCTTAGGATATTGATTAAGTCTTTGGTTACTATCTTCCCACTATAATCGGGAACTAATTCGTGGTTTTCATTAAATTCTACAATCCAGTAATCTTTTCTATTTTCAGTGTTTTTATCATCAAAAAAAGAAGCTTCATCAGCTTCCTTTTCTTGGCTTATTTCATTTTCTAGGCTTCCACGTATTCCTTGATTGCCATTTTCTTCACTGTTGCCATCAAGTTGTTCATCTGTCCTTGGTATTCCTCTGGATTCTCTCTTTTCATCTTCTCTGTCAATCCTTGTGCTTTCATCATCTTGACTTTCTCTCTCTTGATATAGTCCACTGCCTGATTCTGAATTTCCTTCAGATGGTTCAAAAGTGTTTTCTCCTCGTACATTTCCTGAAGTTTCTTCCAGTTCTCCATGTCCTCGCTCCCTACTAGGTAAGACAGTCTTAGAACTGCGTATGTCGGATTCGGAAATTTCTTCATAAATTCCAGATCCTTCTCCATCATGTCCAAGGTTTTCTCTTCGATCTTCATTGATATTTCCTCTGTCGCTTCCATCTGTGAAAACTCGTCCATCTCTACTTCTTGACCTATCATCTCGTCTATATAAATCATCTTGACCTCCTCTATTTTCATTTGTATTTTCTATATCTTTATTATAGTCGGCAGCGACCCTTTCTGTCAGCAGCCTAGCTCGATCCATTTCCTTAGATTTTTCTATTGTTTTATCTATAACATCTTCACTAACCCTTGATATTACAAGACCTATCTGTTCTAAAGAAATTGTATTAATCCTAGAAAAATTATTTTTTAAAATTTCCATATCCATAGGATAGACTGTATTAAACCTATTAGCTACCGCATAGGATATTGAGTCTCTCATAAACTTTTCAAAACTAAGTCTATCCTCTATATCTATCCTTAAATCAGCAAGAGCCAAATTAATATATTCATCTCCATAAATTCGACTTAAAGAAAATATATTTTCATTAAGTGAATCACTCGCTTCAAATGAAGAATCTCTTATTATTTCTTTTAAAGCCTCCTTATGGTTTTCGTGGTCAAACTGCCATAAGCTAACCTCATTAATATTCCTATCCATTGATGTGGTTTGACTAATATCAAAAATGTATGAAATTCTTTGATTTACATCACTTCCAACTAAAATTGGAATACCCTTTTGACCTCTCATAACAACTCTTCCAAAATATTTTTTCCACATATCAAAAGTCGCACAAGCTCTAGCTTCAGGTTCTTTGTTGTATATACTCAATTGGCTAGAAAAATCATATTTCTGATTATTGCCTATAACTTTTAAGAGTTTTAGATATTCTTTTTCATCTTGTAACACTTCATACTTTATAGCTTCTTGTATATTCTTAAAATCATTTACTTGCATTTTCTACCTCCATTCTATGAATTTCTTTTATAATCGCCATTAAAATATTAACCACAATAGAATTGCCGGCCTGCTTATATAGTTTACTTGAGGTGCAATTTTTTCTTCTTGGATGTGCTTCTTCTAGTTTATCTATATCATTGTCATCAAAACCCATGAGTCTTAAACATTCTCTTTCTGTTAAATACCTATATTTACCATTTCCAATATCTATTATTCCAGAATTAGGTACTCTCATCTGTTTTGTAGAAATAGTATAAGAAAAATCTTTAATCACTTTGAGTCGCCCTCTAAAACTATTATCTATGCCTTTATTTAAAAATTTCAGCATATAAGGTTGGGTCATTGTGTATAGTTCACTTACATCCTTTTCTAAAAATTCACTTAGTGGTCTTGTTTCTTTCCTCTCCAATTTATTAAAAGAAAAGTTATTTGCTCCAAGACATGAAACAACAAATATCCTTTCTCTTTTTTGAGGTA
>NZ_JASPDS010000007.1:0-107368 GCF_030230715.1 Aerococcus sp. UMB1112A
ATGAGAAAACGTTTACTAACGATTTCTCATAGTTCGTGAAGTGGATGTCAGGCCTGACTTTTGGAGCAGGTTTTTGAGAAACGTTCGCTATTTAAAAAGAGGTTGGAACTTTTGTCCCAGCCTCATCATCTCATTTAAGTTATGCATTTGCTTTTTTTTCTTGGCGGACCATGGCAGACAGGTCACCGAGCAAGGTCTCAAAGGCCAAACCTTCCCGGTCCACATCAGGTTCATCAATGGAACGGGCCAAGGCCTGACTAACCTTCCTGACTGCTAGAGCAGAAGCATCAGCCAAGCTAAAGCCATTGACCAAAGCTCCCACCAAGATACTACCAAAGATATCCCCTGTGCCATGAAGTTTGCGACCAATAAAATCAGACTGTTTGAGCCCTTCTTCATCCTTATCGGCATCATAATAATGGGCACCGGTTTGCCCCTCCCCATCATAGCCTGCCCCCGTTAAGACCAAAGAAGTCTTCTTAACCTGGTTGCAGGCATGGACGAATTGCTGGAAGAGCTCATCTTCAACTAAGCCTTCTTGATAAGGCAAGCCATAAATCAGGCTGGCCTCCGTCTGGTTGGGCATAATCAAATCAGCAATATCGCATAAGCTGCGCATCTTATCGGCATAAGCCTGGTCAAAACCAGGATAGAAAGCCCCATCATCGGCCATAACTGGGTCTAAGTAGAACTTCCCCCCTTCAGTCAGCAGGTCCGGAAGGGTCTCTAGTAAGAAATCGATCTGCTGGATATTTCCCAGGTAACCGACATAGACTGCATCGAACTTAAGGCCGTAAGTCTGCCAATTTTTAACAATTTTAGGCATTTCCTGGCTGAGGTCGAGATAGGTATAATTCTCAAAACCAGGTCCAGTATGGGTGGACAAGAGGGCCGTGGGAAGGATAGTCCCAGTCAACTCCATACTAGAAAGGATAGGCAAGGCAACAGTGGTTGAACACTTACCATAGCAGGAAATATCATGAACAATTAAAACCTTTTTCACACAATCTCCCCTTAGTTGGCCACAATATTAACCAGTTTATTTGGTACGGCGATCACTTTGCGGATGGTTTTCCCTGCGATCTCAGCTTGGATCAGTTCGTGAGCTTGAGCGCGTTCAGCCAATTCTTCTTTCGGCAAGTCTGCAGGCACTTCATCATGGGCCTTGATCTTACCATTGACTTGATAAACCACTTCAATTTGGTCGTCTGCCAAGAGGCTTTCATCATATTCTGGCCATGGCACATAAGAAATACCAGCTTGGCCAGTCAAACGTTCCCAGAGCTCTTCGCCCAAGTGAGGGGTAATTGGTGCAAGTAATTGAACAAAGCCCTTCATGTATTCAAAAGGTAGGGCTTCTGCCTTGTAGGCTTCGTTAATGAAGACCATTAATTGGGAAATTGCTGTATTAAAGTGCAATTTCTCAAAGTCTTCTGTGACCTTCTTAACGGTTTGATGGTAAACCTTGTCTAGTTCGCCCGTATTAATGGTTGTGATCCGGTCGCGCAGCTCGCCTTCTTGGTCGATCATTAAACGCCATACCCGGTCTAAGAACTTGCGGGAACCTGCTAAGCCTTCTTCACTCCAAGCGATAGAAGCATCTAGAGGGCCCATAAACATTTCATAAAGGCGGAGGGTATCTGCCCCATAAGCTTCCACCACATCGTCAGGGTTCACCACATTGCCTTTTGATTTAGACATCTTTTCATGGCCTTCACCCAGGATCATCCCTTGGTTGAAGAGTTTTTGGAAGGGTTCCTTGGTTGGGACAATGCCTAAGTCGTAGAGGAATTTATACCAGAAGCGGGCATAGAGCAAGTGGAGAACCGCATGTTCTGCCCCACCGATGTAGAGGTCCACATTGAGCCAGTAGTCAGCTGCTTCTTCGCTAATCACGGCTTGGTCATTATGAGGATCACAGTAACGTAGGAAGTACCAAGAAGACCCTGCCCACTGTGGCATAGTATTGGTTTCCCGTTTGCCCTTCATCCCTGTTTCTGGGTCTGTGACATTGAGCCAATCTTCAAAGTTAGCCAGAGGAGATTCACCTGTCCCACTTGGTCGAATATTTTCGCCCTTAGGTAAGAGCACAGGCAGGTCTTCTTCCTTAACTGCTGTTGTCGTTCCATCTTCCCAGTGGATAACAGGGATGGGTTCGCCCCAATAACGTTGGCGTGAGAAGACCCAGTCGCGTAGACGGTAAGAAACCTTGGCTTCGCCCGCGCCTTTTTCTTCCAAGACTTCAATGGCTTTCTGGATGGCTTCTTCCTTATCTAGACCATCTAATTCAGCGGAATTGATATGTTTACCGTCACCGGTATAAGCTTCTTCATCGATATTGCCGCCTTCAATGACTGCTTTAATCGGAATATCGAACTGCTTAGCAAATTCATAGTCCCGGCTATCGTGAGCAGGAACAGCCATAATAGCACCGGTCCCGTAAGACATCAGTACATAGTCCGCAATCCAAACTGGAACCTCTTCTCCACTCAAAGGATTTATCGCATAAGCACCCGTAAAGACGCCGGTTTTTTCCTTAGCTAGGTCAGTCCGTTCCAGGTCCGCCTTGTGAGAAGCTTCTTCCACATAAGCTTCAACTGCTTGGGCTTGGTCAGCCGTCGTAATCTTCTTCACTAAGGGATGTTCAGGGGAGAGCACACAGAAAGTTGCTCCATATAGGGTATCTGGCCGAGTAGTAAAGGCTTCAAAACTTTCATCACTATTCTTAATTTGGAAGTTGACTTGGGCCCCTTCTGACCGACCAATCCAATTGCGCTGCATTTCCTTGATGCTTTCTGGCCAGTCGAGGTCATCTAAGTCTTCTAATAAACGGTCCGCATAAGCCGTAATCCGTAGCACCCATTGTTTCATAGGACGGCGCACGACTGGGTGGCCCCCCCGTTCGGAAAGTCCGTCGATGACTTCTTCATTGGCGAGCACAGTCCCTAAGGCCTCGCACCAGTTGACCATAATTTCATCTTCATAGGCCAGCCCCTTCTCATAGAGCTTAGTAAAGATCCACTGGGTCCACTTATAGTAATTGGGGTCCGTCGTGTTCACTTCACGGTTCCAGTCATAACTAAAGCCGAGTGATTTAATTTGATTCTTAAAGGTTTCAATATTTTGTTCGGTAAATTGGGCCGGATCATTCCCCGTATCCAAGGCATATTGTTCAGCTGGCAAACCGAAAGCGTCCCAGCCCATAGGATGGAGCACATTATAGCCCTGGGCCCGTTTCATCCGTGAAACAATATCTGTGGCTGTATAACCTTCTGGGTGACCCACATGGAGGCCAGCCCCAGATGGGTAAGGGAACATATCCAAGGCATAATATTTAGGCAAGGAATGGTCCTCTAAAGTCTTAAAACTGTCATCTTCTTCCCAATAGTCTTGCCATTTCTTTTCAATTTCTAAATGATTAAATGTCATCTTCTTCTCCTTTTCTATATCGATACAAAAAGCCCTAGCAAATTTTGCTAGGGCGTCTTTTACGCGGTACCACCTAAGATAAAACAACTTCTCATGGCCTTAACGCGGACGAAACGCCATAGCTTCGCCAGTCGCTTAGCTATGGAGGTCTGTTAGATGAGTTCAACAAATGCCATGATATGCTCCCAGCTAACGCATACTCTCTTGACATGGCAAAATTGCCTACTACTTCTAACCCTTTTATCATATGGACTCATTGTATCACAGGATCGTCTCCCATGCCAAGGCCAAGTTTCTTCTCATAAAAAAGCCAAGCCCAAGTTAAGGACCTGGCATCACAACTTCTCTCGCCTCAGCCTATTTACCAGGAATGGTTAAGCTTTGACCAGGCAGGATCAGTGAATCTTGTTTCAAATTATTAGCTGCTAAAAGCTCATTTAGCCCTACCCCATGGTTAACTGAGATCCGGTAGAGATTGTCTCCCGCCTGGATAGTGTAGGCTTGGCTTTGAGCTGCGGCTGGACTGCTACTTGTTTGGCTTGGGCTGGCCGCATTGACTGACGCTTGGGCTGGAGTCTGTGCTTGGCTACTTGCTTGAGCTGGAGCTGCCTGGCTAGTCACTGCTTGAGAAGCAGGAGCAGCTTTAGCAGGCGATTGGCTCAATTTCAATTCTTGGCCGACATAGATGTTAGCCCCAGTGAGTCCATTCAATGCCTTCAATTCTTGGACCGTCATGCCATTAGCTGAAGCAATCCGCCAGAGGGTATCACCCGCCTGAACCTTATGCCCGATAGCAGCCGGTGTCGTTTGGCTAGATGGTGCTACAGGACGGCTTGTCGCTGGTGATTGTGTCGTTTGCTTAGCGGTCGTCTGACCACCAGAAGTGGAGAAGACTTGGCCTGGATGGATTAAGTTAGACGATAAGCCATACTGCGCTTTAAGAGCTGAAACAGTCGTTCCTAGATTACGAGCAACGGTGTAAAGGCCATCACCTGGCTTAACCGTATAGGACTTGCCAGTCGACTGGCTACTTGCTTGCTTAGGCGTTTGCTGACTTGGCGCTGGCTTAGACGCTTGGCCGGTATTGGCAGACCCTACACTGAAAACTTGACCTGGATGGATTAAGTTTGACGTTAAACCATATTGGGCCTTGAGAGCAGAAACGGTCGTCCCTAAGTTTTGAGCGACTGTATAAAGACCGTCGCCTGGCTTAACAGTGTAAGATTTCCCAGCAGATGGCGTATTTGTCTGCTTAGTAGCTTGACTACTTGAAGCTGGCTGATTCTTTTGAGTGCTAGTGGAGGCTCCCACGCTGAAAACTTGCCCTGGATGGATTAAGTTTGAAGTTAAACCATATTGGGCCTTGAGGGCAGAAACGGTCGTCCCCAAGTTTTGAGCGACTGTATAAAGGCCGTCGCCTGGCTTAACAGTGTAAGATTTCCCAGTAGATGGCGTATTTGTCTGCTTAGTAGCTTGACTACTTGAAGCTGGCTGAGCCTTTTGATTGCTAGTGGAGGCTCCCACGCTGAAAACTTGCCCTGGATGGATTAAGTTTGACGTTAAACCATATTGGGCCTTGAGGGCGGAAACAGTTGTCCCTAAGTTGCGCGCCACTGTATAAAGGCCATCCCCTGGTTTAACCGTATAAGACTTGCCAGTACTTTTCTTTTGACTAAGGTTTTGACGGGCTTGGGTCTTAACGGAAGCTGTACTGCCTCCTTGGTCATAGGCAGTCAGGCCATACGTTTCGATCAAGTTGTTTAGCTTGGGACCATAAGAGGTATCCGTCGCATAGCGGCCGGTTAGCCAAGCTGTCGCATCACGATAGGAGTTGGTATTCGATTTCCATGCCCCACTGTAGAAATTAGAGTTAAAAGAAGGGCCGTTCTTCAAGAGACCCACATAGTCAATTAAGGACTCACGATAAGATGGATAAGCTCTAAAGCCGTCACGGATCCCATAATAAGAACCTGAGCCATTATCTTCAAGGGTATTCATCACGACTGAATTGCCTTGGTAGTTTCCTTTGATACCGAAGAGATTGTTATAAGGTGCTTGAGATAAACTACTTGATCCCCAGCCTGATTCAAGGACGGCTTGAGCAATCATCACAGAAGCATAGAGATCATTTTGACCTGCAAGTTCGGTGGCATGGGGAATCACTTTGTTTAAGAATTGATTGCTTCTGGTCGAAGTGGCTGTGACTGCGACTTGGTCTGCAGACACGGTTTCTGTTAGGTCGGCACTGACTGCTGCCACAACAGCTGCAGACCCACAGATTAAGGCACCAGTTTTCAAAAGTTGAGCTTTATTTAATGTCAATTTCAACGTGTCAGCCTCCTGTTTAAATTTACTTGTTTCTATTATAATTCAAATCTAGCTAAAATGGGGTGGATTTAATAAAAGTATGGACTTTTAATATTTGTAACCTTTTTGTAATCTAGGAGGAAATGCTATAATAAGCCTAAGCTTTGAACTCCAATTTAGAATCGAGGTTGCAATTCATGCATAATATTATCCAAATCTACCACCACATCATAGAAGAGAGCCTAAGTCCCGGTATGACAGCGCTCGATGGCACTGCTGGAACAGGCCAAGATACTGCCTTTTTAGCTCGTCTAGTTGGCCAAGAGGGTAAGGTCTATGCCTTCGATATCCAAGCTGAGGCGATCCAACGCAGCCAAGAACGCTTAGAAAAAGAAGCATTGGACCAGCAAGTGACTCTCATCCAAGCGGACCATGCCTGCTTGGACCAGTATTTGCCAGAAGGCCTTGCTGTCGATCTGGCTTGCTTTAACCTAGGCTACCTGCCCGGTACGGACAAGGCCATTATCACGCAGGGCCAATCAACTTGTCAAGCCTTGGATCAATGTTGCCAGTATCTTAAAGCAGGGGCTAAGATTCTTGTCGCCGCCTACCTAGGACATCCAGGAGGTATGGAAGAGTATGAGACGGTCTGCCAACACCTGAGCCAGTATCCTCAGGAGGCTTTCAATATTAGCCAAGTTCAGTTCATTAACCAACGCAATCTCCCACCCCGGCTGATTATTATTGAAAAGAGAGGAGGAAATGCGCATGACAATCATTAAAAAGCTAGCTAATTTTAAGGTCTATAGCTTGGTTTTAGCCAGTCTATCAGCCCTAATCCTGGCCTTCCAAGTGGACCAGTGGCGCTGGCAAGCCTGGGCCTTGATTTTGCCCTTCCAATGGCTCTTAACCGAACTTTTCTATTGTTTTACAGACGGTAAAGAACTTAGTCTAGTCAAGAACATCAAGGGGCTCATCCTTGCCGAAGTTCTTGTCTGGCTGCTCTTCATATTGGCCTATTTTGAATTTGGTTGGCCGGTTCCTCGCCTCCTCATCCTCTCCTACCTTTTAGTCCACTCCAGCCTACTCAGCCATAAACTGGTCAAGTTAATGCCCCACCTGGCCTATGTTGCTAGCCTCATCATCTATACTTACCTTATTCTCTATACGAATAGCCAGCTAGTTAGCCACCAATACACCGCTTTCTACCTCGCCCTCTTTCTAGGCCTGGCTGCTCTCTTCACGCGCTCGGAAGTCCAAGATCCTATCTTTGTTGGTGAAAAGAGCTTCTATCGATTCTTGGGCATTCTTAGCCTCATCTCGAGTTTGATCCTGGCTAGCTTTCTTCTTCCTCAAGGCGCTTGGTTTATCCTCATCGCCTATCTTCTCGCCCTCCTTATCCAGTACGACCACAAACAGGCTCTCAAAAAGAGAACTGCTAATCAATAAAAAGTTTTGGGTCTCCTCAGCCATAGCTGGGGAGATTTTTGTTTTTATCTTTTTGATATCTCACTTGATGAATTAATGGATCGATGGTTTATATATCTATAAGGAGGCAGAAAAATGACAGATAACTTACCCCTCATTCTTCAATTCAAAGACCTTGATAAAGAATCCCGGCCCCGTGAACGACTGATTGCTGGTGGAGCTGAACGCCTTGCTGATTATGAATTGTTGGCTATCCTCTTAAGAACAGGAAGCCGCCAAGCCTCGGTCTTAGACTTAGCCGTGCGCGTCCTGAAGTATTACGAAAATCTCTATGACCTGCGTTATGCGTCCATCGAAGAGCTCACTAAGATTCCTGGCATTGGCCAAGCCAAGGCGGCCGAACTTCTGGCTGCCCTTGAATTTGGCAAGCGGGTCAACCAAGCCCAGTGTCCAAAATTTGGTCAGATTGGTTCTAGCCAAGAGGCAGGCAACTGGTTGCTCAATGAGATGCGCCACTACAAACAAGAACATGTCTTGGTCCTCTTTCTAAACACTAAGCATGAAGTAATCCGCCAGCAGACCATCTTTATTGGCTCCTTAAACATGAGCGTGGCCCACCCCCGAGAAATCTACCACGCAGCCGTTCGCTGCTGCGCAGCTCGCATTATCGTTGGCCATAACCATCCTTCAGGCAACCCCTCTCCTTCCCAGGCTGATATCGACTTTACCCAGCGGCTCCTAGACTGCGGCAGCTTACTAGGCATTGACCTACTCGACCATATTGTGGTAGGGAGTGAAGACTTTGTCAGCCTACGCGAGTTCGGTATTTTTTAAAATAAATCTAAATTGGGGTCTTATGATTTGCCCAACTTATAAACTACTGATATAATACTAGTCAGTGACCTTTAGGATTTTAATTTAAAAGTTTTAACTAGCATTAAAACGGCTAATTTTTCCTCTTAAGCTTCACTAAATATTTTATTGTGCCAAGGCACAGGGAGGATTTTATATATTATGGAACAAGGAACAGTTAAATGGTTTAACCCAGCAAAAGGTTTTGGCTTCATCGAACGTGAAGGTGCTGACGATGTCTTCGTACACTTCTCAGCTATCAACGATGAAGGCTTCAAAACACTTGAAGAAGGTCAATCTGTTGAATTTGAAATTGAAGAAAGCGACCGTGGCCCACAAGCGGCTAATGTCAACAAATTATAATTCTTCAAAAGGGCTCTCAGGAGCCCTTTTTTATGCCCAAAAAGGCCGCAGGAGAAGGTACTAAGCCCTTTCCTGCGGCCTTTTTCTAAATTTATTGCTACCTCGTCTATTCAACGGTTACGGATTTGGCTAAGTTTCTTGGTTTATCCACATCATAGCCTCGTTCAATGGTGGCGTAATAAGCGAGAAGTTGAGCGTAGACAATGCTCACCAACGGCAAAAGACACTCTTCTACCTGCATCACCAGCAATTGGTCCCCCGGTTTTTGGCAATTTTCGCTGGCAATATGGATAACTTGAGCCCCGCGCGAGCGGACTTCCTCCACATTACTCCGCACCATTGCAGCCGTTTTCTCTTGGCTAATCAGCGCAATGACCGGCGTTCCTTCCTCAATTAAGGCAATGGTCCCATGCTTCAATTCACCAGCCGCAAAGCCCTCAGCTTGGATATAAGAAATTTCCTTTAATTTAAGGGCTGCTTCCAAGCTAGAATAATAGTCCAATGACCGCCCAATATAAAAGGCAGTCGATTGGTCGGCAAAATACTGACGGGCTAGGTCATGGCAGCGGTCTTTCTCACTCACAGCTGCTTCCATGGCCTGGGCCACCCGTCCCAATTCCTGCTTCATGTCGAAGGCGAGCTTTTCGCCTTTTGCTTGGGCCAAGGCATCGGCAAGAATGGCCAATACCGCAATTTGTGCTGTGTAAGCCTTAGTCGAAGCAACCGCAATTTCTGGTCCCGCATGGAGGAGGAGGGTATCGTCCGCTTCACGCGACAAGGTAGACCCTGGCGTATTGGTAATCGTTAAAGAAGGATAGCCTTCTTCATTAGTCTGAACCAAAACTTGCCGGGAGTCAGCAGTTTCCCCAGATTGAGAGATATAGATAAAGTAAGGCTTCTCACTCAATAAGGGGCGGTCATAGGCAAATTCCGAGGCGATACAAACCTCAACCGGAATCTTAGCCAAGGATTCAATCAAGGCCTTACCCATTAAGCCAGCATGCATCGAAGTCCCCGCCGCAATGATATAGAGGCGGTCGGAAGCTTGGATCTTTGCCAGAATATCAGAATCTACACTTAAATTCCCCTGGTCATCACTGTAGGCTTGGACAATCCGGCGTAGGACTGCGGGTTGTTCATCGATCTCCTTGAGCATGTAATAAGGATAGGTTCCCTTCTCCAAATCATCCGCATTGAGACGGGCAGTGTAAGCTTGCCGTTGGACCGGCTGACCAGCTGCATCTTGGATATGGTAGGCGTCGGCTTCCAGGTCAATGACCTCTCCATCATGGATTTCTAGGTATTGGTCGGTCAATTGAATGGCCGCCATAGCATCAGAAACCAAGCAATTAAAGCCTTGACCGAGCCCCAATAAGAGCGGACTCTTGTTCTTAGCCGCGTACAAATGATCAGGATTCGTTTTATCCAAGAGCACAAAGGCATAAGAGCCCTCAACTTCTTTTAAGGCACGTAGGAAGGCTTCCTGACCGGACAGCTGATCTTTTTCGGCGAAGTAAGCGATCAGTGCAACGACCACTTCCGTATCCGTTTGGCTCTTAAAGGGATAATCTGCTAGATATTTTTCTTTGACTTCCTGGTAATTCTCAATCACTCCATTGTGCACGAGGCTAAAACGGCCATCCGCAGATTGATGGGGATGGGCATTGGCCTCGCTAGCCACACCATGGGTCGCCCAGCGGGTATGCCCAATCCCAGCACTTGCTGACGGGTCAGCTTCGACCTTATCCCGCAAGGCTTGGATCGGTCCAGCTGCCTTAAAAAGCCGACCTTGACCTTGAGAATTGACAGTAAAAATCCCTGCTGAATCATAACCTCTGTACTCCAGACGTTCTAGTCCGTTTAAGAGGGCCTCTGTGACGTCCCCCTGACCAATAAATCCAGTAATTCCACACATATAAATTTCCTCCTAAAGTTTAGAATAACTAGATCTTCCAGCATCTGGCCTGCCCCTTGTGTATTTGAGGGCCTGCCTATAGACCATGCAGCCTCTGAACCATCCGCCGATTATTCGATAAGTTCAGTCCTCGTCACCTATTCCTAGGCCTGGCGCTATCCCTATAGGATTTCCTTAAATGAATTAGAAGATCCCTTCTATTTTATACTAAGCTTTTTTAGCTTGTCAATTAATTACCATAAAGCCCACTAATTGAAAAAAGGGTGTGAGAGGATGCGGGAGAAAGGGACCTCTGGAGTAAACGACTAAAGAAGGCAGCAAGCCTTCGACGGTCTTTTACGAAGAGGAGCCCTTTCTGCATCCTCGAACCCGACTAAAAAGTGTATGAGGGTGCGCGGTTAGAAGTGGACCTCTGGAGCAAAGAGCCAGAGAAGTCTGAAAGACTTCGACGGATCTTTGTGAAGAGGAGCCACTTCTGTGCAACCAAACCTGACTAAGTGCGTGAGGGCTGGCGCTTAGTCTTGAATGACTGGAGGGCCTAGCCATAGAAAAAGAGGTTAGACCATTCGTTCTAACCTCCTAATTTCTTTATTTATACTAAGCTTTTAAATCTTCGATACGTTCCAGGGTAGCTTGAAGTTTTTCTTGGTATTGGCTACCTTTTTCCCGTTCCTTAGCGACAACGGCTTCAGGAGCATTATTAACAAAGCCTTGGTTGGCTAATTTCTTCTCAACTCGGGCAACTTCATCCCGCCATTTATCGGCTTCTTTTTCAAGACGGGCAATTTCTTCGTCGAGATTTAAGAAACCAGCTAGAGGAAGGTAGACTTCCCCTGCATCAAAGAAGAGAGTCATGGCCTTATCGGGAACTTCTAGGTCTGTCGCAATGGTAAGGTGGTCAGGGTTCAGGAAGCGGTCCAGATAGGCGCCATTAGCCTCTAACGTGTCCTTAGTGCCCGGACTATCCGCCTTAATTTGGATATCGATCGCCTTAGAAGGTGCCACATTATTCTCATTCCGTGCATTACGGACCGCACGGATGAGGCTGATTAGAGCCTCCATTTGCTTGGCTGCTTCTTTATCGATCTGATCCGCTTGAACTTCGGGATAGGCCGCAGTCACGATGCTACTACCTTCATGGGGCACATTTTGCCAAATTTCTTCCGTAACAAAAGGCATGATCGGATGGAGCAAGCGCAGGATTTGGTCAAGGGTATAGGCAAGAACTGACCGGGTCGTTAACTTAGCGGCTTGGTCATCGCCGTTCAAGACTTCCTTACTCATTTCAATATACCAGTCACAGAAGTCATCCCAGATGAAGTGGTAGAGTGAGCGTCCAGCTTCTCCGAACTCAAAGTTATCGAAGTTGCGGGTGACTTTTTCAATGGTTTCATTTAAGCGGGTCAGGATCCATTTGTCGACGATGTTCGTCACCTGGCTCAGATCGATCTCATCATAGCTGAGCCCGTCCAGGTTCATCAAGGCATAGCGGCTGGCATTCCAAATCTTATTAATGAAGTTCCAGGCAGCCTCTAGTTTTTCTGGATAGTAACGGATGTCCTGACCAGGTGTCGACCCAGTTGCTAGGAACCAGCGAAGGGCATCTGCTCCGTATTGGTCCACCACATCCATTGGGTCAACCCCATTACCCAGAGACTTAGACATCTTGCGGCCTTCTGAATCGCGGATCAAGCCATGGATCAAGACATTTTGGAAGGGACGGCGACCAGTAAATTCCAGGGATTGGAAGATCATCCGGCTGACCCAGAAGAAGATAATGTCATAGCCTGTTACCAGGGTGTTGGTTGGGAAGTAGCGTTGGTAGTCCGCTGCATCTTCATCCGGCCAGCCCATAGTAGAGAATGGCCAGAGCGCACTGGAGAACCAGGTATCGAGGACATCTTCATCCTGGGTCCAGTTTTCTTCGTCAGCAGGAGCTTCCATGCCGACATAGATTTCCCCTGTTTCATTGTGGTACCAGGCTGGAATTTGGTGGCCCCACCAGAGTTGACGTGAGATTACCCAATCATGGACATTCTCCATCCAAGAAATAAAGGTTTGTTCAAAACGTGGAGGATAGAAATCTACGCGGTCTTCCGTTTTTTGGTTGGCCAAGGCTTTCTCAGCCAGCGGCGCCATCTTCACAAACCATTGGGTCGATAAGCGTGGTTCAACAACGGCATCTGACCGTTCGGAGTGCCCCACACTGTGGACCATTTCTTCAATTTCAACCAAGCTGCCATCCGCCTTAAGGTCCTCAACAATGGCCTTGCGACACTCTTCCCGGGTCATGCCCTGGTACTTGCCGGCCTTTTCGTTCATGCTACCATCGGCATTCATCACATTAATCCGCTCCAGCTGGTGGCGGTTGCCGACTGCGAAGTCATTCGGATCATGGGCTGGTGTAATCTTAACCACCCCGGTCCCAAATTCGCGGTCTACATAGCTATCTGCGATCACAGGAATTTCCCGACCGACTAAGGGTAAAATGACCGTCTTCCCGATATAGTCTTGGTAACGTTCATCGTCAGGGTGGACAGCTACAGCCGTATCCCCAAGCATGGTTTCGGGCCGGGTAGTTGCTAGGCGGAGGCTGCCAGAGCCATCAGCCAGGGGATATTCCAGGTGGTAAAAGGCCCCCGCATCATCCTTATAGACCACTTCGATATCGGACAGAGCCGTCTGGAAGATCGGGTCCCAGTTGATAATATATTCGCCGCGGTAGATCAGTCCCTTCTCATAGAGGGTCACGAATACCTTACGAACTGCCTCAGATAAACCGTCATCTAAGGTAAAGCGTTCGCGGTCATAATCAACTGAAATCCCCATTTTGGCCCATTGCTTACGGATGGTTTCAGCATATTCTTCCTTCCACTCCCAGGTCTTATCGATGAAGGCTTCCCGACCTAGGTCATAGCGAGAGACATTTTCTTCCTCGCGCAATTTTTGTTCGACCTTAGCCTGGGTAGCAATCCCGGCATGGTCCATCCCAGGTAGCCACAAGGTGTCATAGCCTTGCATCCGTTTCTGGCGGATAATCATATCTTGGAGGGTCACATCCCAAGCATGGCCCAGGTGGAGTTTACCCGTCACATTGGGTGGTGGAATCACAATCGAATAAGGCTCTACATCAGGATTGGCATTGGGCTCAAAAACCTTGGTATCCAGCCATTGGTCATAACGGCCAGCCTCAACTTCATTGGGCTGGTACTTTGTTGGCATATCAATTTCTTGCATGACAGACTTCCTTTCTTACTTGACAAGTTCTCCGACAGGCAGGTGTCCCTTCATAAAGAAAAACACCCCATCCTCCGAAAGGGATAGGGTGTAAGTTTACACGGTGCCACCTATTTTTTTGACTCGAAGATAACGGCCTTAAACCGGACAAATATGTCAGTTTGCAAGCTACACCCTAAAAATCTGCCATGGGTTTCCACCAAGCCCCACTCGCTTAGGACAGATGATTTTAAGGCCTCTTGCGCATTACTTTTTTCATATCACTATGCTAAATTGTAACAGTTTTTTAGTTATTTGGCAATTCTTCTTTCCAGGCCTGGGCCAAGTTGGACTGGCGCTTGGGCATTTTAGAGACAGCAGGATGTCCCTCGACATAAAAGCGTAAGTGCTTATCTGTCCAGTCCCCTTTATTAGGAATCCCAATACGAGCTGATGAGGCGATTCGCCGAGGATAGCGCCGCTGATCGAGGTCTATATAGAGAGGACGCTCTTCTACTGATGTGCCATAGTCTCGTTCTTTGTCAACTGCAAGCGCTTGGCAAAGCTTCCCCGGGCCATTAGCTAATTCAAGGCCTGTTTTCTGACGGCGCTCGGTCATAAGGTCAAGCCCTTGTGCTGGCTCCAGAGCACGGATTAAGACTCCTTGTGGAATGCTTGGAGATTGGGTGATCATATTTAGACATAATTGACCGTGGATATTATAAATATAGAAAATGCCAGCCTCGTGGTAGAAGGCTTCCGTGCGCGCTGTCCGCTTACCTCCATAAACATGGGCTGCTCGGTCGTTATGACCCAAATAGGCCTCCGTTTCCACGATCCAACCCGCAGTCCGGCCCTCTGCTAGGTCGCTAACCAATAGGCAACCGAGGAGGTCTTGTGCTATGTCAATCGTCGTCAGATTAGGATCTTTAAAGAAGGTCGCTTCTCCCACTATGCATCACGGCGTTTAATCCGCCCGTCCCATTCTCTGAAGCCCCCTTGGAGGATATAGAGATCAGTAAAACCGGCCTTATAAAACTTAGCTGCAGCTCGGCCGGCTAAGGCTACCCCATCATCATAAAGATAAATAGGTTGGCTCTTGTTGAATCCTGGAACCCCTTGTTGGAGACTGGAATAAGGGACATTCCGTGCCCCAGTAATATGGGCCGATCGAAACTCATTAGCTTCACGCACATCCACCACTTGGGCCTGGCGCATGCCGGCTTCAAAATCTTCCTGGGATAGGGTAGTTGCTACCTGTTTTCGCTGCCACCACTGGTAGGCAAGGTAGATCCCGTAGCCTAGGATAATGGCTAATAAAATGTATAAAATAATATTTTGACTCATAGTATCTTACTCCTTTAGATCATTTTGGATAAGGGAAGCTGCTCCGATCATTCCCGCATCATTGCCCAGGCTGGCAATCTTAATCTCAACGCTTCCCTTAATACCTGGGTAGAGACCAGCTTCAAAGGCCGGTTTCAGTCCCTGGATTAAATAATTTCCGGCTTGGGCCACCCCGCCACCTAAGAGAATACATTGAGGATGGACGGAGTTAGCGATTTGACTGAGGCAGCGCCCTAAATAAGTGAGACATTCTTCCACAACTGCCTGAGCAAAAGCATCCTTAGCCCTAGCTTTTTCAAAAATTAACTCGGCATCAATTCGGTCAGGATGGGCTTGGACAAAGCTCTTGAAGGAACTTTCAGGGCTTTCCTCTTGTTTGGCACGGGCCAAAGCTGTTTGACGGAAGCCGGTTGCTGAAGCAATGGTTTCAATACAACCCCGGTTGCCACAGGTGCAGAGAAAGCCTTCCGGATTAGCCTGGATGTGTCCGATTTCCCCGGCGTTACCCGCGCCAACCAGTAATTGGTCGTTAACAATTAGGCCTCCACCAATGCCCGTACCCAAGGTGACTAGTAAGAGGTGACGGTAGTCTTTACCAGCTCCCTTGGCATGCTCCCCGAGGGCTGCCACGTTAGCATCATTTTCCAAGGCCACTTTCACCCCAGGAAAGACCTCCTGGAAGGCCCCCCTGATGTCTTGGGCTTTGGCCCAGCCCAGGTTAAAGGCCCCTTGTACACTACCGGCTTGGCGGTCAATGCTGCCAGGGGTCCCCATGCCAATCCCAATCAAATCACTCGAGGCTAACTTGTGTTCCTGAAGTTCGCTTTGGATAGAGGCAATTAAGTCAGGGATAATGGCTTGCCCGCCATTTTTAGCATTTGTCGCGACTTGCCAGCGCCCCACTTCGTCAAGCTGGCGGTCAAATAAAGCCAGTTTAGCAGAAGTGCCTCCCAAGTCTATTCCTACAATATATTCAGCCATTTGAATGTCCTCCTCTTTCAATCAACACATACTAAAATAATAGCTGGTAAATGCCAGTCTTGGCAAGAATGAAATAAACGATGGCCACATACACAGCGAGTGCTAAGACGATTTGCCAAATTTTAACTTCATTTTGCTTCTGAGCAAAGATAAAAGAACTCAACAAGCCTCCCAAGGCCCCACCTAAGTGCCCTGCAATATCCACATTAGAAGCCAAAAGATTTAAAACAATGTTCATAGCAATAAGTGTCTTATAAGTTCGTCCTAAAGCTTCATAGTAAGGATTATTGGGATGCATGTAGGCTTTAACAATAAAGAAGGCAAAGAGGCCGAAGAGGGCCGTTGATGCCCCGGCTGAGATAGCAGCTGAGAACTGGTAGCTCATCAAGTTCCCCATCAATCCAGAAAGTAAATAAATTACCAAAAACCGCCAATGACCCACGATACTTTCGACCATAGGGCCCAAGTAGTATAAGGTAATCGAATTAAAGAGCAAATGAGTAAAGCCAATATGGATAAAGATAGGGGTCAGCAGTCGCCAATACTGGCCGCCCGCAATCAAGGCATTCACCTTGGCTCCAAATAAAACTAAAATGTCCGCTCGCTCACTGCCTCCCAACCAGGTCATGAATAACCAAACAATAATTTGGATGGCTAGTAGGCTATAAGTAACAATGGGCTGCTTTTGCTTCATAACATCCTCCCTTCCCTTTAAGGTCCATAGATTTATTATAGAGTAGCTTCTTGTGAAGGTAAAATAAAAAGAGGGAAAAGCTCTCTCCCTCTTTGCACCGGCTCATCACAGAGAGGAGCGCGGCATGACTTGTCTGAAACTTATTTCTTAACTTCGCGGAATAAGCAGACACGTTTTAATTTTGGACTATATTTCTTTAATTCTAAACGATCAGGATTGTTACGTTTGTTTTTTTCAGTTAAGTATAAACGTTCACCCTTGCATTCAGTATTTTCTAAAAGAATGTTAACGCGCATTGGACTACCTCCCATTGATTTGATTTCATTTGCTCTTTTTTAGCATACCACAATATTTTAGCATATGATTTAAGACTTTGCAAAATGATTTTTCTAGTTGTCTGATCCTTGGCTGGCTTCTTGACTCTGGTCTGCTTCATTTTGTTTTGTATTGTGACCAAAGTAAGCTGATAAAACATCATAGCCTACACTTTGAGCGTCGACATCCGCAGCCGATGAAGACTTGGCAGGGATAACAATTGAAATGGCAATGCGCGGATTGTCATAGGGAGCATAGGCCACAAAGGTCGAATTGACAATGCCGCGTTCATTGGTTTCTGCTGTCCCGGTCTTAGCGGCGACAGGCACCGGGAAGCCCCCAAAGAGATCATTACTCAAGCCATCTGGATCTGCTACAACCGCCCGAAAGCCTTCTTGGATGGCTTGGATGGCGGCGGGTTCGACCTGGACTTCATTGAGAAGACGGGGTTGGCTCTTGTAGATCAACTGGTTAAAGTTTTCTTTAGCGTTTTGGCTGGTATCCGTCTTTTCAATCGACTTCATTAAATGGGGGGCATAGCGTTTACCCCCGTTGGCAATGGTTGCCACATACTGGTTGAGCTGCATGGGGGTATAGGTATCGAACTGGCCGAATGACATGTCTAAGTAGTTCCCTGGAGCAGATTCTCCACCATTCAGACCGGTGGATTCATTCTGAAGATCAATACCGGTCTCAACTCCTAGGCCAAATTGAGCATAAACATGACGCAATTTGTTCCCTAAATTAGGATCAAGGTCTACCAGAGACATCCCATCTGTGTATTCTTGCATGCCACCGATCGCCATAGCCACCCGAATCATGTAAACGTTAGAGGAGATAGCTAGGGCCTTGCGGTCATCCAAAACGACCCGGCGGCTTGGATCAAAAGCATACCACCAAGACGCTTTGATTGGCGTCCCTGAGAAATTCAAGGCCTGGTCGACAAAAGTATTGTCTCCCCCTGGTTCAAGAACATCATAGTAGTAGCCGGCCGCAATGGTAGCTCCCTTCACGGTTGACCCCATTTCAAAGGAAGCGTTGATTGTTCCTAAAGCATCATCGTAGAGCTTACCATCTTCACCCCGGCGCTTGCCGCCCAGAGCCAGCACCTCGCCATTCCGTGGGTCTGTTGCGACCACATAAATCTGATTATTTTCGCCAGTAGACTTATTTTCTAAATAGTCTTCGGCGATGGCTTCGACTTGCTTCTGCAGGTTGGTATCGATGGTTAGGCGGAGGGTGTTTCCGATATCGCCAGAGTATTTTTGCCTGTTTTGGACCAATTCACCATTCTGGTTGACCTCGGTCTCATACTTGGCCTTGGCCCCTCGCAAGTCTGCTTCATACATTTCTTCGAGATAAGATTGGCCGACCCGGTCATTGCGGGCATAGCCCTTGGCCAGGTAGCGGTTAGCCCGATGACTTGGCAGCCCCTCTTTCTCGGTCGTAACAGAGCCTAGAACACTGCGCAGGAGGTCTTTTTCAGGGTAGACCCGCTTCCAATCAATGGTTGTTGTCACCCCAGGCAGGTCGGCGCTGTGCTCGCTGACCCGAGCCACTTCTTCGTTAGTCACATTCTCATGCTTAATCAGGGTTGTGCTGAAGGCGTAGGCGCTATTCATCTGCTTATAGATCGCGGCAGCTTCCTTATCTTGGTCAGATAATTTGTCCAAGTCTTCTGACTGGATACGGTTGAGCTGGGCATCATAGAGTTGTCCGCCCTTCAAGCGTTTCTCCTCACTGGATAAACGGTCATTAAGTTCATCTTCATGACTTGCTGCCCAATAGTCTTTCAGGTCACGTTCGGTTAAGGCTTCCGTATCCATTTCAATGAAGTCGGCTAACTTACGTGCCGTCTTAGCCATATCTTCCCCACTGGTATTCTTGCCCCGTGTGTAGCCGATTGCCTGTAAGCCTTCATTATCAACTAATTTATGGCCATCTCGGTCGACAATATAACCACGAGGCACACCCTCTTTAGCTACATTTGTCTCCGTTAAATGGACCAATTCCTCGAAGGTCTGACCATTGACTAACTGCAAATAACCCAAACGGAAGATCAAGAGGGCAAATCCAGCAAAAACTAGGACCAAAAGAATATTCAATCGATTTAAATAACGATCCCAGTGCGTTTCTTTGCGCTTAACTTGCTGCTTGTCCAATTCTTCACCTTCTTTCAGACATTTATTATAGCAAATGGACCGTTTGAATGAAAGCCGCAGGACCCATTTTTATCTTAAGCTTAAAGGATAAAAGGTCTTGGCTATTCGCCCTGCTTATATTAAGATTAAATGAAGACGTGATTCTAAGAAGGAGGTCCCCATGAATCTGATCAGCCGCTACTACCAGACCCTGAAAGAAAATATCCACCAGCATCCCCTAGCCTGGTCCTTAGTGGCCAGCTTTGGCTTACCTTTTGTCATCCTTATGGTCTTTTATTTCTTTGGTCTAGGTCTTTTTCCTTTCGGGGATGGAAGTCTCTACACTGTTGATTTGGGCCAGCAATATATCGACTTCTATGCCTATTACCGCAATGTTCTCTTGGGACAATGGGACCAAGCCCTCTACAGCTTCCAGAAAGCCCTAGGAGGAGAAATGATTGGGACCTGGACTTATTATTTAATGAGCCCCTATCTACTTATCTTGCTCCTCTTTCCCAAGTCTTGGATGACCCTGGCCGTAGCCCTAATCATTGCAGCTAAAATCGGAACGGCTGGTGCCAGCTTCCAATACCTCCTGGCTAAGCACTACGGCGACATCTCCTGGCGGTCGCTTAGCTTTGCCTTTGCTTACGCTCTGATTGGCTATGTCTCTGCTAACCAGCTAAATGTCATGTGGTTAGACGCCTATGCCTTCCTCCCCTTAGTCGTCTACGGCTTGGAGAAGCTCCTAAAGAAAGGTTCATGGCCCGTCTATATCCTGAGCCTGGCCTATATCCTCATCGCTAACTATTACATGGGCTACATGGTCTGCCTCTTCCTAGCCCTATACATGGTCTATGCCCTCATCCGCGACTTTTCCTGGCCCAACTGGCAGGCCAGCTTGAAACAAGTCTGGCGCTTTACTTGGACTTCTCTAGCCGCAGCTGGCCTAGCTGCCCTAGTCCTCCTGCCGAGCTACCAGGCACTCAGTCTAAGCAAGGGCACCTATGCGAGTGAGGTTAACTGGGAATGGGAACTGGCCTATCCAATCCAGGATCTTTTGAGCAAATTTTACCTGGCCCCCTTTAACTTCGACCAGATGCCTGAGGGCCTGCCCAATGTCTATATCGGTAGCCTGGGCCTAATTGCTCTCGCCCTCTACTTTAGCCAAAAGAAGATTCCCCGCCAAGAAAAATGGGGGGCTGGGCTGGTCCTCTTCCTACTCATCCTATCGATGAATGTCAAAGCCCTCAATATAATTTGGCATGGCTTCCAGCCCCCTATCTGGTACCCCTACCGCTTTAGCTTTGTCTTCAGCTTCTTCTGTCTCTTCCTGGCCTACCGGGGCTACCGACACTTACGCACCTTCCATCTCAAGACCGCCCTTATCCTCTTGGGACTTTTCACGGCGTCTACGGTCTATGTCCTCAGCCAAGGCGAGCGTTTCGACTACCTGCAGGGGCCCTATATCCTGGCCAGCTTTGTGCTCTTCATTCTCTGTAACCTGATGCTATTCTTTATCGACCGCCGTCCTACTTGGTCAACTTTTCTCATTTATTTGCTCACGGTTGTGGAACTTTCCGCTAATACTTGTCTGACTCTGTCAGCTATCTCTTATCTCAGTCATTCTGAAGTCGCGGACTACAATCAACTGACCGAAGACTTCATTGAAGAGCTCAATCCTGCTAGTAAGGACTTCTACCGCATCAGCAAACTCTTCCAGCGAACCAAGAATGATCCCATGCAGCTCAACTATTACGGCCTCAGCCATTTCAACTCCACCATCGAAAAGTCAACCACTGAGCTCTTCCGCTATCTGGGCCTCCCAACCAGTGAAGGCTTTGTGTCCTATAATAACGGAACTCTAATTACTGATGCCTTCTTTGGTGTCCGTTACTTGGTCGAAAGTAAATCTCAGACGGCAGATCAAAGCAGTAACCAGATCCATCTCCAAGCCGCTAGTAGCCGACCTGATACCAAGCGCTATCCCCTAGTACAATCCGACCCTTATTTAATGGCTTACGAGAACGATAGTGCCCTCCCCTTGGCTTATAGTCTACCTAGGGAGATCTTAGATCTTAAGCTCCACAATGCCTATCCCATCTTGCTCCAGGACCAGCTCCTGCAAGTTGCCAACCGCCAAGCAATTAAGGATTACTACCAGTATTTCCAAGTGGCCTCTTTTGCTGGTCTGGAATTAGATAAGGTAGAGAGTGCAGATCCCAAACAGATCAACACCCACTACCGAAAGACCTCAGATAAGGGCGATGCCTGGATTCATTTCGATATCCAGCTTAATTCCAATGATTCCTATTACTTGACGGTACCTGGCCATCTGAACGAAGATGACCTAGTCTTCTACCTGGATGGCGAGCCCATGGCCTATGAGAAAAGCTTCAATAGTGTCCAAGTCTATAACCTAGCAGCCAATGAAGCTGGTCAAAGCCACCGCTTCTCTATCAAATTGCTGGCGGATGACCTGGACTTAAACAATGTCAACCTCTACCGTCTCAACCCAGACCATGTTCGCCAAATGGCAGGTCGACTCCAGGCTTCCGGCCTCAAGATTGATAAGTTCAGCAACCGCCGAATCCAGGGACAGGTCGAAAGCCAGGAAAACCAAGACTGGCTGGTCTTCACCCTTCCCTACAACCAGAACTGGACCTTCACCGTTGACGGTAAAAAAGTCGCTAGCCAGCCCGTCCTAGACGGCGGATTCACTGCCATCCCCCTTGGCAAGGCGGGTAAGCACCAGATTAGCTTATCTTTCTGGCCTAGTGCCCTGACTACCGGACTGATCGTCTCAGCAACAACAGCAGGCCTCCTCATCCTCCTCTACTGCAGAGACAAGAAGAAATAAAAACGACAAAAGAGAGGGTGACAAAAGTCGATCAGGCCTGACTTTTGGAGCAGTTTTTTGAAAAATGTTTGCTATTTAAAAGGAGGCCGGAACTTTTGTCCCAGCCTCCTTCCCTGTCTATCAATTAAAGAAAAAGGAAACTTGCTAAGCTAGTCAAATGCAACCTGCCAGTCTTGGCCTGCGTCTTTAGCCTCATAGCACTTAGCCAAATGGGCAGGAGAGGTGCGGTAGACTGATAAGTCCGGCAAGTCATCCAGGGCAAAGAAGGCACAGGCAGAGGTTTCATTATTGGCCTGAAAATCCACACTCTCCAGCTGGCACTCGACGAATACCTTCACCACCGTAAAAAAGGTATCATTGGCATGACTGGTTTCAAGAAAGAGCAGGCGGTCAGCATGGACCTTGGCTCCCGCTTCCTCCCAGGCTTCTTTTTCACAATTCGAAGCCAAAGTCTCCGTAATATCCATCCAACCCCCGGGCAGGGCCCATTGCTGGTTTCTTTCCTTAACCAAGAGAATCTTATCGTCTTGCCAGATCACCGCCCGAGTGTCAATCTTAGGCGTCTGATAGCCCTCCTCCTCGCTAAAAACCATGGCGATCTCTTCTGCTGAGGCATCCGTCAGCTGGTCAAACATCTCCTGTGAAATGGCTCGGATCCGTTCGAATCGTTCCAAGTCAAAATCATTCGCAGTATAATAACAACCTGCCTGGCCCAGAGCCTGGAGCTCCTTGGCCCATTTCATCCATTTTGACATCTAATCCCTCCCTTGCATTGATTATACCTGACTAAATTCTCTTACAAAAGGATCAAAAAAGAAGCCAGGCTCAAACCTAGCTTCTCAATAAAGAATGAACTATTTAGCAGCTGCGTATAATTCGTTAACGTAGTCCCAGTTCACAAGATGCCAGAAAGCATCGATGTAATCAGCGCGAACATTGCGGTACTTGAGATAGTAAGCATGTTCCCAAACATCCAAGCCTAAAACAGGCGCTTGACCATCCATAACAGGTGAATCTTGGTTAGGGGTTGAAACGATCTTCAATTCACCGTTTTCAACAACGAGCCAAGCCCAACCTGAACCAAAGCGACCGCTTGCTGCACTGGCAAATTCTTCCTTAAACTTGTCGAAAGAACCAAAAGTCTTATCAATAGCTTCTTTAATTTCGCCTGTTGCTTCGCCACCAGCATTAGGAGCCAGCATCTTCCAAAACTCGCTATGGTTGTCGTGGCCACCTACATTATTGATGACTGCTTGACGAATATCTTCTGGCACTTGGTCGATATTGGCTAAAATTTCTTTAGCAGACTTGTTCGCAAATTCATCATGACCTTCCAAAGCTTTATTGGCATTGGTCACATAAGTGTTGTGGTGTTTGTCATGGTGCAATTTCATTGTTTCTTCATCAATGTAAGGTTCTAAAGCATCATAAGCATAAGGTAATTCTGGTAACTCAAATGGCATATTTAACTTCCTCCTTTTTTATTCTACTTAGAGTGTAACAAGTCTTAGCTCAAGATTCAAAACATCCGCTCAAGCCTTTTAAATTTCGCTTAAGCCTGGAAGTTTTTTGCCAGCCTTGCTTGGATTTTGCTATACTAAATAAGAAGTACAGAAGCTAGAAAGAGGCATCCTATGATAGCAACTTGGAAATTATTTATCTATAGTATCTTTAAAATCGAGCGTACCATCCCAGCTCTAACCATGAAACTAGGCAAGAAAATCGCCTACTTAGCCCTCCTGACCCTGGTCAGCGCAGCGGCCCTCTTTGCTAATATTTTCCCCGTTCTTGAACTGATCGAAGATAATGGCGAGCAAGTGGCCCAGTCTATCCCTGCTTTTGAGATGAAGGAAGGACAGATTACTCAGTCCGAATCAGAAGGTTTCGTGAATAAGACAGACCTCATCACCTTCGCCTTCGACCCTAAAAACCAGATTTCTGACCAAGAGATGCAAAATATTGAGAAGAAACCCAAACTGGTTATTCATGCCCAAAAAGATCAAGTAACGATTGCTGCCCTCAACCAAAACTACCAGCTTTCCTACCAGGACCTTGCTGGACAGGGCCAGGACTTAAACCAAGCCAATAGCCAAGCGATCATCCGCCAACTGACCCAGATTACTGGTCTCACCATGGTTCTCTTATTTGCCAGCTTATATATTTCTTCATTCTTCTATGTCGCTTTCCTAGCCCTAATGATCAGTCTGATCGCACAGATCCTTAAATTAGGAACGACCCTCCATTTAAACTTTGCTGACCGATTTAACCTCAGCCTCTTCAGTATGACCCAGCCCCTGCTAGTCTTCAGCTTGCTTAATATTTTGGGCCTGATGATTCCTTTCCAATCGGAGCTCATCATTCTCCTAGCCCTCTTCCGTTTCTGGATTATGACTCTGAGAACCCATGTGGTAAAACTAAGTGAAGATGAGCTCAAAGAAAAAATTAAAGAAATTGAAAAATATTTTGACGATAAGAATAAATAAGAAAAATCCTAAAGGCTAGCTCCTTCTAGAGCGCCTTTAGGATTTTTATTTTGCCTATTAGACCACTAGACTTTGCGAGCTTTGTTTCACTCGCTTCTCTGACTTTTTCCAAAGCTCTATTTACCCTGCTAGTGGTCACACCCTAGTCGGATTTGCAAAGGCAGAAATAAGCGAATGCTTCGCTCTTATTCTGACTTGCTCCAATCATCCAAGCCTAAGCACCAAGTCTCACACCCTTCGTAGTTGGGTTCGGTCGCGCAGAAGTGGCTCCTCTTCACAAAATCCCTGCGAAGTCTTTCAGTCTACTCTGGCTTTTAGCTCCAGAAGTCTATCTCTCCCGCTAGCCTTCACACCCTTAGTTTTTGTAATAGTCTTTGATGATGGCTTTGATGTCTTCAGTGTATTCTAGGTAGGCGTCGACTTCTACGTATTCGTTGAGGACATGGGCGAGGTCCAAGTGACCAGGGCCATAAATAATCATGGCGAAGTCTTGGTCAACAGCTGTGAAGTTAGAAGCATCCGTTACTGCATCAAAGGAAGTGACTTCAAGGTCCCCTAAGACATTTAAGGCACTGGAAACTAATGGGCTATCTTCTGCTGTTATAATAGGTTGGCTGTTCTGGGTGACTTCAAAACTAACCTGGCCTTCTTCTAAGTTTTTGTTGAATTCATCAATTGTTTCTTGAATTAAGTCAATAATTTGGTCATTAGAAAATTCAGGAATGGTGCGAGCATTAGCTGTGGCGCGAGCACTTTCAGGAATAGAATTGGCTTGGGTCCCACCTGAAATGACGGTAAAGGAATTGTAAGTTTCTCCTAACAGGTCATTGTGATAGTCATTACGAACCTGGTCCATCTTTTCTTGGACAGCTTCAATGGCTTGGAGGAGGATCATGATGGCATTGATTCCTTCATCAGGTGTTGAGGAATGGCTGGCCCGCCCTTTGGCAGTGAGATCATAGTTTAGTGACCCTTTGTGGGAAGTATTGATTTCACCAGGATTCACGGGTTCACCAACAATCATGGCAGCCAAGTCTTCAGTGTAAGCTTGGTCGGTTAGTTCCCGCGAGCCAAGCATGCCAATCTCTTCACCAGCTGTCGCCAAGAAACGAATCTTGCCAGCAAATTCAAAATCTTCTTCTTTGAGTTCAATCATAGCTAGAGCCAGACCTAAGAGGCCTGCCTTCATATCTGTCGTTCCCCGGCCATAGAGCTTGCCATCCTCAATTTTGCCTTGGAAGGGATCGTGTTCCCATTCCTCTGGGTCATCAACAGCTGCGACATCGAAGTGGCCCGTTAAGGCTAATATATCACCCTCGCTAGTCCCTGCTAATTCTGCAACCAGGGAGGCCCGTCCCTCTTCTTCATGCTTGATAAGCTGGCTTTCAATTCCTGCTTCTTCAAATAAGTCTTGGAAATACTGTGCAACTTCCAATTCATTCCCATTAACCGATTCTATTTTAATAATCTCTTGCAAGTGTTCAATTTTTTTTCCTTAGACATAAGCTCCTCCTTAAATATGACTTCATATTAGCTATAAATATATTTTTTCCACATTGACCATAACAATAAATGTTATGCATATCAACTATTATCTATTATAAAAAGGAGAAGATTAGAAATATTTGCATTATTTTATCATCATCTTATAACAAAAGAGACCGAAGATGAAACAGGCTTAATTTATAAGTGGTGCATTATCTTCTCCCTTCTTGTCGGCTTATTCATGGCCATCTTTGCGGTCATTATGCATGTCTTCCTAGCTGGCTAAGCAAGCCGTATATTTACATATTAAAAACGCCTTTCAGTATAAGCTGAAGGGCGTTTTTATGAAGTCGATTAAAAAGAGTTACGGTCCTTATTGGCCTTGCGTTGGGCCCGAAGTTGTTGGCGGCGCTTCTCCCTAGCCTTAGTAGACTTATGCTTCTTAATTTGCCGGTCCAACTTCTTCTTATAACCGGGTTTAACTTTCTTTCTTTTATTTTTGGCAATCATGCCCTTCACTGTATGGTCCGTTTCTTCTTGGTGCTGGGCCTTGCGCTGGCGTCTTTGGTCATGGTGACTAACATCTCGCCACTCGCCGTTCTTCAAGTCCATCACTTCAAATTGGATGCCCTTCTTTTCCAACCATTCAACTGCGGGCTGCTGGTCGGGTTCGTAGAAGGTGATTGCGGTGCCAGGCAAGCCTTGCCGGCCGGTCCGCCCTACCCGGTGGATGAAGAATTCCAATTCATGAGGGATTTCATAATTAATAACATGGGAAACGCCATCGATATCAATCCCCCGAGCAGCTAAGTCAGTAGCTACCACGTATTGGAAGTCTAATTGCTGGATTTGCCGCATGACACGGCGGCGGTCGCGGGCAGACATATCGCCGTGGATCTTAGCCACCGACAGCCCACGTTGGCGCAAGTCCTCATAGACCTGGTCAACTTTGTCAATGGTATTCGCAAAGACCAGGGCCAGATAAGGTTGGCCCACGGTGAGCGCTTCATAGAGCAAGTCCTCGCGCTTGCGCCCACGCACAGGCAAGAGGATATTACGGATGGTCGGTGAGATCAAGCGTTCATTCTCGATTGTCACCCATTCCGGAGCAGCCATATACTTTCTAAGAAAAGGATGGAGTTTCTCTGGAATAGTGGCTGAAAAGACATACATATGCAAGTCTTCAGGCATCCGGCTGGCAATCTGATCAACGGTTTCTAGAAGGCCCATATCCAGGGTCATATCCGCTTCATCTACAACAAAGTGCTGGCAATGATGGAGGTTGACTAATTGCTGTTGGACCAAGTCTAAGATTCTTCCGGGCGTCCCTACAATCACATGGGGGGCGCGGTGGGTCAGGCGTTCAGCCTGGCGCTTAGTATCTGTCCCCCCGAAAGCCCGCTCTATCCGCAAATCAAAGGGGGCAAATTGGCTGATTTGACTGGCATTCTTATAGAGCTGCTCGCCTAATTCTCGAGACGGCGCCGTAATCACTAACTGGGTCCGGTCCCGGTCTTCAAGCTTATCAAAAAGAGGCAGTAGGAAGGCATGGGACTTTCCCGATCCCGTCTGGCTCTGTGCCACCAAGCTCTTGTCTGCTTGGATCAAGGGGATGACCTCTTCTTGAATCGGGGTAGCTTCATGGAAGCCTAAGTCTTGGATGGCTTCTTCAATATAAGTCGCAAAATTATAGTCGGAAAATGTCATTATGGACTCCTTTCACACGGGCTAAGCTTGGCCTAGCTGGTCCTGGTAAGTCTGGGCAGCATCATGGAGGGCTTGGAGGACCTTGACCTGGTCTGCAGCTGAAGGGACGCTCGCCCCACTAGCTTTTGGATGGCCGCCACCATCGAAAGCCTGGGCCACTGTATTAATGGTCGGACCCTTCGAGCGAATCCGACAGCGGTAAGTGCCATCAGCTTGTTCGACGAAAATGACCCAGGCCAGGACACCTTTGATTTGACCAGGCATTTGCACAATGCTGTGGCTCTCCGCTTCAGATAAACCAAGTTCACTAAGGCTTGCTTGGCTCAGGCTGACACTAGCAACGAGACCATCTTGACTTCTTTGTGTATGGTCGAGGACATAGGCTTGGAGCCGGGCTTGGCCAGGCGTTATCTCCATGGAGGCCTGCATCAATTGACTAGCCGGGAAGTCAAAGGCCAAAAGTTTACCTGCTATAGCTAAGGTTTCTGGACTTGTATTGTCGAAGAGGAAACGTCCGGTATCTCCTACGATCCCTAAGAAGAAATTCTGAGCAGCTTGATCCGTCATTTTTAAGGCATTTTGCGGGTCTAAGACTGTCCGCGCCCAAATTTCTGAACAAGAGCTCGCTGTGGTATCCACATAAGAAAGATCTCCATAAGCTTCATTATCGGGATGGTGGTCAACTTTGACCAAGCGTTCGCCAGAGCTATAGCGGTCATCATCGATGCGAGCCGTATTGGCTGTATCATTCACAATCACTAAGGCCTGATTAAAGGTCTCATCATCTACCTGGTCCATGGCCGAAAACTGGGCTAAGGAAGGCTCCGTTTGCCCAACTGCATATATTTTTTTGTCAGGATAAGTCGCTTCCAGCACTGCCTTTAAGCCGAGCTGGGAGCCTAAAGCATCAGGATCTGGCCGCTGGTGGCGGTGAATAATTATCGTGTCATAGGCTTCAATAGCTTGTAAAATATCTTCCATAAAGAATCTACTCCTTCATATCCAAGGGAATTTGCATGGTTAAAGTGGCTTTGGCCATCAGCTGCTGACCATGGTATACATGGACCTCAACATAGGCATGACGGCGGCCCAAGGTCAAGATACGGGGGTGGATTTCCAAGGTACTATTCAATTGCACCAACCGCAAGTTAAGAAAATTAACACTTTCAATAATGGCTGTTTTTTGGACGACATCGGCAAAGTATTGTTCAACCACTAATTGGATGACTCCTAAGAGCAATCCAGTTGATAGGGTGCCTAATTGGTTAGACATGGTGGCATCTGACAGCATTCGGTAGCGTGGATTTTCTAGGCTATCATCGAGGCATTCTAACTTCTCTTCGAGCATAGACTCCAGGCGACTATTGCGGTTGACCTGGTGTTGCTTGTATTCAAGAGTTCGCAAGACATCTTGGCGGGAGACAATCCCTAGGAGACGGTTGCTGTCATCCACTACCGGCAGGAGCTCCAGACCATCCCATACCATCATGTGGGTCACACTGACCACACTCATAGAGAGCTTAGCTACCAAGGGATCAGCGGTCATACAAGATTCAATAACTTCCCGGTCTTCCTTGCCGAGCAAGTCCTTAGCTGTTACAATCCCCTGCAATTCATAGTTCTTATTCACTACTGGAAAACGACTGTGGCGGGTTTTCTCATTAAGCTTACGATAGTCAACCACATGGCTATCGGTAAAGAGATAAAAGGTCTTCTCAAAAGGAATAAAGATGTCTTCAACTAAGACAATATCTTGCTGGATGGCCCGCTCAATCATGGCCTTATTAATCACCGTCGCTGTAGAATAGGTGTCAAAAGCCACGCTCATGATAGGGATCTGCTTCTGGTTGGCCAGGTCGATGTTAGCTTGAGAGGGTTGGAAGCCCCCGGTAATCAGAACAGCCATTCCATGCTCTAGGGCCACTCGTTGGATATCTTCCCGGTCCCCGACAATCATCAGGGCTTCAGGTCTCAGATAGGTCATCACAGCTTCCTCTTGCATGGCACCAATAATGAATTTGGTAATTTCGCCATCCAGGCCTCGCTCGCCCCCATGGACGGTACAATCAGTCAAGCGGACAATTTCGCGGATGGTCAAGCGCTTGGTTTGGTCGTAATCATAGGGTTCAATCCGAACAGTGCCGACTCGTTCGACAGTCCGGACGAGGTTTTGATTTTCGGCCTCTTTGATGGCCCGATAGGCGGTACCATCGGATACCTTCAAATCACGAGCAATACGCCGCACGGAAATCTTCGTATCAATTGGTAAATCGCGGATATAATTCAATATTTGCTCATGCTTAGTCGTCATCTTTCTTCTCCTTTGTTTCTGCTTGATAGTCTGGAGTTGGCGGCTTAAGGGGCAGGCTCAGATTTTCAAAATCTTGAGCAGTAAGTTCAGACAAACCGACCCCCAAGAGGCGGATGCCCTGGTCAACTTGGCCAAATTCCTCCCATAAGTCTTCGGCGTGGAAGGCGATCTCCTCCGCATCATAGATAGGCGTCTGCAAAGACCGCTGCCTAGTCATAGTAGCAAAATCTGGGTAACGGAATTTAAGGGTGACCACCTGGCCGTGGAGCCCTTTATCTTCTGCCGATTGACTGACCTCAGCTGCTAGTCGCTGGAGCTGCTGGCGAACCTCATCTTCATGGTAGAGGAAGGGATAGAGTGTGGTTTCCTTACTAATTGACTTGCGTTGGCGCTTGACCCGGACTGGCCGCTCGTCAACGCCTCGGACCCGTTCGTAGATCCGCAAGCCAAGTTTCCCAAAAATGTCCAGGCATTCTTCCTGACTCAAGGCCCGCAAATCGCTTCCCTTATGAACCCCTCGCTCATGGAGGCGCTCAGCTGACTTTTTGCCGATGCCATAGAAGTCATCGACTGGCAGCCCGTCCAAAAAGGCTAGCGCTCGCTTGGGCGTAATTACCGTCATTCCCCCCGGCTTCCGATAATCTGAAGCGAGTTTAGCTAAGAACTTGTTATAAGAAACACCAATACTGGCAGTCAATCGGAGCTCCTGGTAGATACTTTCTTGGATATCACGGGCCAAATACATAGCATAGGGCTGGTTGAGCTTATTCTCCGTCACATCTAGGAAGGCCTCATCAATGGACAAAGGCTCAATTAAATCCGTATAGCGGGCAAAGATTTCCCGGACTTGGGCTGAAACCTCCCGGTAATACGCATGACGGGCAGGAACAAAAATCGCCTGGGGACATAAACGGTAGGCTTCTGCCGCACTCATGGCCGAATGAATGCCAAATTTACGTGCTTCATAGCTGGCCGTTGCGACCACTCCCTTACCGCTATTCTCTTTGGGATGGCGGGCAATCACTAAGGGCTTACCACGGTAGCTGGGTTCATCCCGCTGCTCGATGGAAGCATAAAAGGCATCCATGTCGACGTGTAAAATTTTTCTTTTAGCTTCAATTTTGGGTTCCTCAAATTCTAGAATCCCAATCGTCCGCATACTAGCCCTCCATTCTCCCTAGACTTAAAAACTTTAGCCTCTTTTTTGACTAAGGAACTTTTTAGCAAGAAGCTGTACCAAAAATCAATCCTGACATCCAGTTCCATAGTAGGCTCCAATGGTCTAGGCCTAAGCGGCTTTTGTCACAGGCTTACTTCCACAAATATATTTTGACTAGCTCCAGCATTTAAACGTAAGCTCTGCCCTTGGTCTAAATCTTTCAGGACCAGGTCATTACTATAGGCTTCCCGGTCAACAAGTTCATAAGCTTTATTCATGCGCAGGCCATGTTCATCCAAATAGGCTAGGAGCTGGTCATCATCTACCACCCGGCGCACGATAAAGGAAGTCCCTAAGTTAATATTTGCCAAGGCCTCCATGGCTTCATGTTCTGAATGCCCTTCTTGGTCAGGAATCGCACCACCATGAGGACAGTACTTTGGGTAACCCAGATAGGCCTCTAAGCGGTTGATGAAGTCGTCCGAAACATAGTGCTCTAAGACTTCGGCTTCGGGGTGGACTTCATCCCAAGGGTAACGCAATTCATCGTGTAAGAAAACTTCCCAGAGCCGGTGGCGGCGAATAATCTGCGAGGCAAAATAGCTTCCTTCCTCCGTTAAACGAACGCCCTGGTAGGGAACATAGACAAGATAGCCTTCAGCCTGCAGCTTGTTCAACATCTCAGTGACGGAAGCGGCTGAAACATGGAGCGCTTGACTAATTTCCTTATTCGAGATATTACGCTCATCACCCTTCAATTGGTAGATTGCTTTCATGTAATCATCTTTACTTCTAGACATAAGACCTTCATTCACTCCCTCATTTGATATGGTTCAACTTGGCCAAGCCCATAAATTATCTACCCTCTATTATACATGAAATTAATAATTTTCAGAACGATAGAAATTTCCTCCGTCTTGAAATTTAACCAAGAAAAAAACAGGATGACCAGCTGGCAAAAGCTTCCTTCTGGCATCCTGTTTCCGACTATAAAAGATTAGAGATATCCATATCATCAAGCTTAGGAACCGACAGTGTGGACGCTTCCAGATAGGCGTAATCGAAGTAGTCATTGGCCGTGAGCGCGTTCACAGCTTGGCGTTTCTGACGAATACGCTTGGGTTTCTCCTTCTTCCAGGCATAAGTCGTAAAGTAGGCTTCAATATCCTGACTCCTAATCTCTGGATAGCCTTCTTCTTGAAATTGCTTGGCCTTACGCTCAAAGGCTGCTTTCAGCCAGAAGCGTTCCCAGTCACTAAGTGCGATCGCTTCCGCTAGTGGCATGTTTCCCTATTCCTCGTCTTGAGGATCCGCTTGACCTTCGCGCACTTCAAGTCCATCCTTTTCTTCAACTTGGTCGGCTTCCTGAGTTTGGACTGTTTCTTCGTCTGCTTTTTCAGCTGCTTGGGCTTCAGCCGCATTCGAGATGGCTGCATTTGCCGCTTCTGTCCCAGCTGGATCGGCCTTTTGGGTCCGAGCAATCGCTGAACGTTCAAATACTAGGAGAACCCCTTCACAATCGAGGGTAATGGTATTTTTTACGTCGTCAATCTCATAAATAACACCATGGAGGCCACCAATTGTTACGGCATGGTCACCCACGGCCATGGACGACAACATATCCCGGTGTTTCTCTTGACGTTTCTTTTGTGGGCGGATCATTAAGAAGTACATAATCCCACCAAAAACAATAAAATATAATAAAAGACTCATCAGGCCTCCGCCTGACGCTGCAATATAGAATGAATTCATTTAAATTTGTCGCTCCTTCCAGTAATTGAATACATTGGATACGTCTATTCTAACATAGCTCGACCCCTAAAAGGCTGAATAGCCCTTTAATTCTTAAAAGTTTTTAGGATTTTTAGTATTTAGGCCATATGCCTCGAAAAATTCTTCCTTAAAGTCTAAGAGATTGTCATCCCGGATGGCTTGGCGAACCTGGGCCATGAGATCTAGGAGGAAGTGGAGGTTATGAATAGAGGTGAGGCGGAGGCCAAATGTTTCATCTGCCTTGAAGAGGTGGCGGACATAGGCCCGGCTGAAATTCCGGCAGGTATAGCAAGAGCACTTGGGATCAATCGGATTAAAATCTCTCTGATAAGGGGCATTCTTAACCACCAAACGGCCTTGGCTCGTCATACAGGTCCCATTGCGGGCAATCCGTGTGGCCAGGACACAGTCGAACATATCAACCCCACGAATGACTCCCTCAATTAGAGCATCTGGGCTTCCTACCCCCATCAAGTAACGGGGCTTCTGTTCTGGCATGACAGGCGTCAGGTAATCTAAGACCTGGTACATTTCTTCCTTGGACTCGCCTACAGATAAGCCCCCTATAGAATAACCTGGGAAGTCCAAACTAATCATATCCTTAGCATGCTGGAGGCGCAAGTCTTTGTAGCCAGCTCCTTGCAGAATCCCAAAGAGGGCCTGGTCATCCGGTCTTTGGTGGGCTTTGAGCCCCCGCTCTGCCCAACGCGTGGTCCGGTCAATACTATGTTTAACATAGTCATAGTCATGGTTAAAGTCTGGACACTCATCCAGGGACATGATGATATCTGCCCCTAAATTATTTTCAATTTCAATGGCTTTTTCTGGGCTCAAGAAGAGCTTGCGCCCATCCAAGTGGCTCTTAAAGTGGACCCCTTCTTCGGTCAACTTGCGGCTGTCACTCAAGGAGAAAACCTGGAAGCCTCCAGAATCAGTTAAAATTGGCCGGTCCCAGTTCATAAATTGGTGAAGGCCTCCCGCCTCTTTAACAATATCATCGCCTGGACGCAACCAGAGGTGGTAGGTGTTGGAGAGAATAATTTGGGCGTTCATAGCCTTTAATTCTTCTGGTGACAAACTTTTTACCGTTGCCAAAGTCCCCACAGGCATAAAGATTGGCGTTTCAATAATACCGTGGGGCGTCTTAATTTCTCCGAGTCGGGCTCCTGTATGTTTTTCTTTTTTGATTAATCGATATTCCAAAGCTGGCATGGACTGGCATCCTTTCTATCAGTGCTAAAGCCTAGCATTTATTGTTCACATTATCATTTAATCCTACCACATTTTAAGACCTAGCTGCAAGCTTGGCCTTTATATGAAAAAAGCCAATGTATGTGAGTAAAATTTTAGCTTAACTTGACAATTTTTATTTATAAGAAAAGAGGCTGGAAAAAACTCCAGCCTCTTCGCGCATAGGCGCTCATTAATCAATTTTTACTGCTTCTTTGACTAAGGCAACGACTTCATCAGCTGTCGTAGCTTCATTTAAGGCCTTGTCAGCCAAAGCTGCCATTTCCTTAGTATCTAATTCTGCCATCAGGGCCTTAGTTCTCAGAATACTTGAAGCAGACATGGAGAATTCATCCAAGCCCATACCAACGAGTAATGGCGCAGCAATTTGGTCGCCGGCCATTTCCCCACACATCCCGGTCCATTTACCTTCTTTATGTGATGAATCAATCACATGCTTGATCAGACGAAGGACAGATGGATTGTAGGGTTGGTAGAGGTAAGACACATGCTCATTCATCCGGTCTGCTGCCATAGTGTATTGGATCAAGTCATTGGTCCCGATAGAGAAGAAGTCTACTTCCTTAGCGAACTGGTCAGCAAGAACAGCTGCTGCAGGGATTTCAATCATGATACCGACTTCAATATCTGAAGCTACTTCATGGCCTTCTCCTTCAAGTTCTTGGCGCACTTCTTCTAGGAAGGATTTAGCTTCACGAAACTCTTGCAGGCTAGCAATCATTGGGAACATGATCTTCAAGTGACCGTGTGCTGAAGCACGGAGCAGGGCCCGAAGTTGGGTGCGGAAGAGATCCTTTTTGTCGAGGGCAATCCGGATGGCCCGGTAGCCCAAGAAGGGGTTCATCTCTTCAGGCAGGTCCATGTAAGGCAATTCCTTATCACCACCGATATCCATGGTCCGGATCACAACCGCCTTGTCGCCCATAGCTTCTAGGACTTTCTTGTAGGATTCATACTGGGCCTCTTCTGTTGGCATTTCATCAGAATCCATGTAGAGGAATTCTGTCCGGTAGAGGCCAATCCCTTCTGCCCCATTATTGAGGGCCCCGTCCACATCCTTAGGGGTCCCAATATTAGCGCAGAGTTCAAAATGTTGACCGTCTTTCGTTACGGTTTCAGCATCTTTTAGGAGTGCCCATTGCTTGCGTTTTTCTTCAAAAGCAGCCGCCTTTTCACGGTAAGTGGCGAGTTCTTCTTCAGTCGGGTTAACAATAACTTCCCCGTCTAAACCGTCAATAACAACGATATCGCCATCATTTACGGATTGGGAAATCTTAGCTGTCCCTACGACAGCAGGAATTTCTAAAGAGCGGGCCATAATCGCGGAGTGAGAAGTCCGGCCCCCAATGTCTGTCGCAAAACCAAGCACGTATTGCTTGTTCAATTGCGCCGTATCACTTGGGGTTAAGTCGCGGGCGATCACAATGGCTTCTTCATCGATCGTCGCTGCATTGGGGATGTTCACCCCTAATAACTTAGCTAGGATCCGGTTAGAAACATCACGCACGTCCGCTGCCCGTTCTTGCATATAGGCATTATCTACCATGGCTTCAAAAGTTTGAATAAAGAAGTCTGCCACTTGGCGTAGGGCCGCTTCAGCATTGACTTGGTCGCTCTCGATCTTCGCTGTAATCTGTCCGTTAAATTCAGGGTCATCGATCATCTGTAAGTGAGCATCAAAGACAGCCGCGGCTTCTGGTCCAACATTTTCTAATGCTGACTCATAAACTTTTTCAATTTCTTGACGGGCTTCTAAGCGAGCCGCTTCAAAGCGTTGCTGTTCGGCTTTGATATCTTCAATGGTTTTTTCTTCGAAACTTAAGTCTGGTTCAGCTAGTGAGTAGGCCTTGGCAATTGCAATCCCATCACTTGCTGCAATACCTGTTAATTGTAAGGTCATAGGTCCTCCTTAGTTAAAAAGCTTTTTAATGCGTTTACATATCTATTTTACTATATCTTTCGATAAAAGCCCATAGGAATTACTTAGCTTTTGGGTCACGTTTGAGGAAGAAGTTTAGGAGTAAGGCCCCAACTACAGAACCAACTAACCAAGCAATCACATATTGAACGGGGTTAGTCACACCATTGGTCAATACCGCAAAGATCCCACCGTGTGGTACATAGCTGACACAGTTAAAGAACATGCTCAAGGCACCGGCTACCCCAGCCCCAATGGCTAAGGAAGGAATCACGCGGACTGGGTTAGAGGCTGCAAAAGGAATAGCCCCTTCAGTAATGAAGGCTGCCCCCATCACATAGTTGACCATAGCTGAGTTGCGTTGGGCTTCTGGCCATAGGTTACGGTTTAGGGTTGCTGAGATAGCAATAGCCATTGGTGGCACCATCCCACCGACCATAACGGCAGCCATAACATCTGAACCTGCCCCATTAGCCTGAGTAACTAAAGCTGTCCCTGTCACATAAGCTGCCTTGTTTAAAGGACCACCCATATCAATAGACATCATGGCACCGACGATGAAGCCGAGGACAACCCCTAATTCGCTAGGAATAGAAGCCAGGCCATTGGTTAAGGCATCCATGATCATGCCCATTGGCGTATTGACAACAAAGAACATGGCTAAGCCCATGAGCAGGACACCGAAGAGTGGGTAGATGAAGATTGGTTTCATCCCTTCCAAGGACTTAGGTAACCAAGCGAAGGCTTTCTTCAAGAGCCAGATAATCCCACCGGCTAAGAAACCTGCAACTAAAGCACCCAAGAAGCCAGATGGCGCTGCAGTGGCGAAGTAGCCTTCTTGGTTAAAGGCAGTCAAGATCCCTGGATTGGCAAAGACGCCCCCCATAGCCCCTACAACTAAACCTGGCGTATCAGCAATAGATTGCCCGATAAAACCAGCCAAGACTGGGAGCATCATGGCAAAGGCTAAACCACCTAGGGTATTTAAGAAGTGGGCGATTTCATTAAAGCTTGGGTCTGCTGGGTCTGCAGAATTAATCCCCCAGAAGAAGGAAATGGCAATTAACATCCCCCCTGCCACAACAAATGGCAGCATGTGGGAAACCCCATTCATCAAGTGCTTGTAGATTTGACGGCCGAGTGATTCATTGCTTGAATCTTCCTCATGGGTAGATTCACTAGCATGGAAGGTCTTCGCTTCCCCTTCTGCTGCCTGACGAATCAATTCATCTGCCATATTAATCCCATCCGCTACCTTACGGAAGATGACAGGTTTACCATCGAAGCGATTAATTTCTACTTTACGGTCAGCAGCTACAATAATAGCTGTGGCTGCATCGATATCCGCCTTGGTCAAGCGGTGGTTAACCCCCCCTGGCCATTGGTTTCAACTTTGATCTTGTAGCCAGCTTTTTCAGCGGCCTGTTTGAGTTTTTCTTCGGCCATATAGGTATGGGCAATCCCGGTTGGGCAGGCAGTAACGGCTAGGATGTACACATCGTCATCAGCAACAGCTGGTGCGGCTTCCACTTCCTCTTCTTCAGCCTCTTCTTCCTTATCCGGATCAAATTTGTCCATGATAGCAACCACATCGGCAGTTGTTTCAGCTTCTAATAATGCTGCCTTGGCTTCAGGTTTCATCAAGACACCAGATAATTTAGAGAGGGCTTGTAAGTGCTCATTGCCTTCGCCTTCAGGTGCTGCAATCATGAAGATTAATTTAGCCGGTTGCCCGTCCATAGATTCCCATTCGATGCCTTCCTTGCTGCGGCCAAAGATAACCGCTGCTTGCTTAATGGAAGGATGTTGGGCATGCGGAATCGCGATCTCATCGCCTACCCCAGTGGTTGACATTTCTTCGCGGGCCTCTAATTTTGCCACATACTCATCGACATTGGTCACACCGCCAGCTTGGGCAAATTTTTCTGCCAGGTGCTTGAGCGTGTCGGTCTTCGTTGTTGTCTGTAAGTCCAAGTCCATTGCGTCTTGGATAAATAAATCTGCTAATGCCATAAATAACTCCCCTCAAATGCTTCTATTAAATTTCTTTGACATTAATTTCTTGGTAAAGTGCATAAACTTTGTCGGCTGTTGCAATCCCTGCGGAATAAGTGGTGGCAGAGCCAGAAGCCGCACCTTGTTGCAAGCTTTGGGCATAGTCTTCTGTTTCCAAGTACTTGGCCATAAAGCCAGCCAGCATGGAATCCCCAGCACCAGTTGGGTTGACCACTTGGCCATTTGGTACGTCTGACTGGTAAACTTCCCCATTAGCTGCTACCAGGAGGGCACCCTTAGCCCCTAAGGAAACCAGCACATTCTCTGCACCTTCCTCTTGAAGCTTCTTAGCATAGTAGATGATGTCTTCAACACTTTCAATCTTGACATTGAAAATTTCACTCAACTCTTCATTATTCGGCTTAATAATGAAGGGCTTAGAAGCGAGGCAGGCACGCAAGAGATCGCGGTTAGTGTCTAAGACAAAACGCGCGCCCTTGTCCAAGCAAATATCGGCAATTTTCTTGAAGTCATCAGCTGTCATCCCGGGTGCCTTGTTGCCCATTAGGAAAACCACATCACCGGCCTGGAGTTCTTTTTGGAAGAAGACTGCTAGTTCCTCGCGTTTTGCTTGTGGAATCTGAGGGCCTTCGCCGTTAACCTCTGTTGCCGTTGCTTGACGGGTATTGATCTTCGCATTAATCCGGGTAAAGCCATCGACCTCAATAAAATAAGGATCGATGCCTTCAGCTTGGAGCTCATCTTTAATGAACTGACCGGTAAAGCCACCTAGAAAGCCCGTTGCCCGGTTCTCATGACCCAAGCGCCGTAAAAGAATGGACGCATTGACCCCTTTACCCCCAGCGACATAGCTTTCTTCAGCTGAGCGATTCAATCCGCCTTCAACTAATTGATCAAGCTGGTAGACCATGTCGACGGCCGGATTGAAAGTAATTGTATAAATCATCCCTTCACCTCTCTTAAATTAATTTGTTCGCTACATTGTTGCTTGAGCTCAGGGCTCAGCTCGCTCGTTATCACAATTCCTGTGTCCGCATCAGCTACCTTGGCAAAAGACATCTTGTCCAATTTGCTGCTGTCAGCGAGGAAATACACCTGGCCGCCTTGGCTGATCGCCTCTTGCTTAATATTAGCCTCCTCGATATCTGGAGTCGTCATGCCAAAATCGGGGTGGATAGCATTGATCCCCATGAAGACCTTGTTAAAGTGATAATTCGCAAGTTGCTGAAAAGCTTGGGAACCGACGACAGCCCGCGTGTTTTTTTTCAGATTACCGCCCAACATAATCGTATCGATAGCTAAAGCATTCAAAGCCATGGCTTGTTCAATTCCATTGGTAACCACCAAAATATCGAGGCCCGCTAAATGGGGAACCATCTGCAAGGTGGTTGTCCCAGCATCTAAATAAATAATATCCTTATCTTGAACCAAGTCAGCTGCTGCCTTAGCAATCGCTTCTTTCTCTTCAATATGTTGGGTCAACTTCTCGTCGAGTGACTTCTCATTATCCAATGAATAATGCCGTCTAGCGCCACCATGAACGCGGGTTAGCTTCCCTTCATCTTCTAAAGTGGATAAGTCACGTCGGATGGTCGCCTCAGAAGCACCGAGTTGGTCAACCAGACTGGTTACCTTGACTAGGGACTCTTTCTCGAGCATCTCCACAATGAGTTGCCTTCTTTCTGTCGCAAGCGTTTTCAACACCCCCTCTCAATTAATAGAATACCATGTTCGAAGGATCGTTTCAATCATTTTCGATCATATTCGATCACTTTTTTTGATAGTAAAGCCCTTAACTGGTCAATTATGGTCACCATCAATCATATATCGCTCGACATAAAAAGAAAATTATGTAAAAAGAGGCTGAAAATTTCAGCCTCAATCTTTCAAATGATAGTATAAATAATCCTTCAGGCAATGGCTAAAGAGCTTCTCATGCGAGAGGAAGGGACTGTGGCCTGCTCCAGGGATAATACGGAAAGCCTTCTGGGGAGCTTGGACCTGGTCAAAGAAGTCAAAGACTTGGTCTAGGGGGGCCTGCCAGTCCAGAGCTCCTGAGACTAGGAGCAGGGGGACCTCCAAGCGATCGATAGCTGTTAAGTCCATACGCTGGGCCTCTTCCATCAGGTCAGCTTGGATCTGGGTAAAGCGCGTCCCTTGGCAGGCCATAAGCCCGTACCAACGCAGGTCGGCCCAGCTTAGATCAGGTGAGCTGAGAGCTTGCCAAAAGACCTTTGCTTGGGCCTTCCAGGGAATCGTCCGCAGATAATCTTGGGCCAAGCGCTCCACCTTAAGATAGTTCTTCGCTTCGATATAGCGAGACTGAAGGGCATGGCGGGTGGCTCGCTTGGCCTTGGTCAAGGAAGCCAGGGCCTGGCGGTCACCAAGACGGTTGATGACCCCCTCAGCCATATCCAAGATGAGGAAGTTACCGGCAATCATGTCCGTAATCTGACTGATCCCCACATAGGCTAAGAGCTTGCCTGGATGGGCCTTGGCATAGCCTAGACCCAAGATGGACCCAAAAGAATGGCCGACCAAGATCAGCTTATCCTTACCGTAACGCTGGCAAAGTTTATCGACTAAGTCATCCAGGCTCCCTTCCAATTCCTGGTAGCTGGGGCCCTCTTGACAACGGTCCGGATTAAGGTAGTAAGATCGGCCAGATCCAGCCTGGGTCCAGTAGCAAATAATAAAATCGTCTTCCAATGCTTTCTGGTAGCTATAAGTAAGCGCCGGATTAGGAAGACCTGGCCCTCCGTGGATCCATAAGATAAGGGGCTTGGTCCGGTCTTGCCCCCGCACCTGGACTGCCTGCCGGTAAGCTCGAGGTCCGAGGTCAAATACCAAGTCCTCAGCCAGTTCAGCTCGGTAGAGACGCTGGTTGACTTTTCGATAAATATAGAGAAAAGCAAAGGCGAGGACGAGACAAATCAGGCAAATGATCATAAATGAGCTCCTTTTTAGGGCGGTCAGGCTAGGCTTGGTAGCGGCATTCTCCCTTGAGATAGGTAGCTTTAAGATCCAAGTTTTCGTCCAGAATAATGAAGTCCGCATCCAGGCCAGGCTTAATTTGACCGCAGACATTTTCCAAACCTAGCGATTTGGCTGGGTAATAGGAAGCCATCCGGACAGCTTCGGGGAGCGATGCCAAGCCCCATTCCACCACATGCTTAACGGCTGTCTTTAGTTCTAGGATGGAACCAGCCAAGTTACCTCCCTCTTTCAAGCGGGCCGCTCCATCTTTAACGATGACTTCAAACTCACCTAGCTTGGAAGGCCCATCTGCTAAGCCCCCTGCTCGCATGCAGTCGGTCACGAGGAGGCTTTCTTTCGGTCCACGTTGGTCGACTAGAATTTGAGCAGCGCGCGGATGGACATGGTAACCATCACAGATGAGTTCGGCATAAACCTCCTTGAAGCTTAGCGCCGCACCCACCATACCCGGTTCGCGGTGGTGGAGACCAGACATGCCATTGTAGGTATGGACAAAGAAGTCAGCCCCCGCTTCATGGCAGGCCTTGGCTTGGTCATAGGTCGCATTAGAGTGGCCTAAGCCAACATGGACGCCCAGTTCTTTGGCAGCTTTGACAAAGTCAACTGCCCCTTCACGTTCCGGTGCAATCCCGATCCGGTTAACTAAGCCCTGGGAAAGTTGCCGCCAATTTTTCAGCTGGTCAATTTCTGGATCTAACATGTAATTAGGGTTCTGTGCGCCCTTGTATTTCTCAGTGAAGAAAGGGCCTTCTAGGAAAATTCCTTGAACCCTAGCTCCACTTAAGTGAGGTGCTGTATCACCAATCATCTGGCAAACTTGGTTGAGTTCTTCCGTCGGTGCAGTCAGGGTCGTTGGCAACCAAGAAGTGACCCCACAAGACAATAAGCCTTCCGCAATCGCTGCTAGGCCTTGGGGATCTGCATCCATTACATCATGGCCCAAGAAGCCATGGATATGGAGGTCAAAGAGGCCCGGTGCCAGGGTGACTTCCCCTAGGTCCACATAGTCTCGCCCCTCCTCAAGTTCAGTGTAAATGCCAACGAATTTGCCGTCTGCTACTTCAATATAGGCATCACTTAGGTCTTCCTGGCTGAGGATCACCCGCTTGGCCCTGTAAATTTCTGACATCTCTGTTCATTCCTTTCTCATATCTACCCCGATCACTTATCACATGGCAGAGCTTATTACTGACCTTTATTTTACTCTGTCCCCCTAGAAATTCAAGGCTCTTTCACCCGCTAATTTTTCTTTAATTACAGAATGAAAGTTTTTTCACCGGCATTCATGGTAAAATAGTCCTAAAGCTTAAAATAGAAAGAAGGACTTAGACATGCCCTACCAAGTATATGCCGACAAAGAGACTGCCTCACAAGCCGTATTTGAGCTTTTTAAGGAAGAGCTCAGCACTAATCCGCAGACCGTCTTTGGCTTAGCAACCGGCTCAACGCCAGAAAAACTCTACCAGTTACTCAGAGAATCTGATCTTGATTTCAGCCGGGCCACTTCAATTAACCTGGATGAATACTACGGTCTGCCGGCTGACCATCCCCAGTCCTACCATTATTTCATGCAAAAAGAACTTTTTGCTGCCAAGCCATTCCGATCTTCCTACCTTCCTGACGGTAGTACGGATGACCCTCAAGCAGAAGTTAAGGCCTATGAAGCTATTATTGACCAAAACCCCATCCAGGTCCAAATCCTAGGCATTGGCCACAATGGCCACATTGGCTTTAATGAACCAGGTTCACCTTTCGATAGTTTAACCCGCCTAGTTGATCTCACCCAATCGACCATCGAAGCTAACCAACGCTTCTTCGATAGCATTGACGAGGTCCCCACCCAGGCTTTGAGCATGGGGATTGCGAGCATTATGAAGGCGGACAAGGTTATCCTCATGGCCTTCGGTGAAGAAAAAGCCAAAATCGTCCAAGCGGCATTAGAAGGGCCGGTGACCGAAGAGGTGCCAGCCAGCATCCTCCAAAACCACCCCAATGCCCACTTCATCCTCGACCAAGCTGCCGCTAAATACCTAAAGTAAAACTTAATAGGCGATTAAAAAGGCAGCCCGCAAATTTTCTGTGGGCTGCCTTTTTTCATTTAATCTAGCCATCGTGCCCCCTCTTCGTCGAGGTCCAGTACACGAATTTGAGCATCTTGGATGTCATGGCTGAGTATGTCAGCTAAGTCTTCGGCATTCTCCTTATGGGCCAGGGTCATGATCGTTGGACCGGCACCACTTAAGTAAGTACCATAAAGACCAGGCTGTCCGTCTAAGGCTTGGCGCACTTGCTTAAGTTCAGGAACCAAGGGGCTACGGTAAGTCTCATGCAAGAGGTCCATCTCCATAAGATGGCCAGCTTCTTCCAATTCACCGATAGCTAGCTTACTGGCTAGGACATTGCCAATACCATTAGCTCTCACGGCTTGGGCGAAGTCCAATTGTTTGGGGAGGACAGCCCTTGCCTGACTAGTTAGGAGCTGCTTATTAGGAATGGTCACCACGAAGGCAATGTGGGGGAAGGTATGCTTGGTCCATAAGACCCGGTCGGCTTCCAAGGCCACCCCTATCACTAAGCCCCCTGCAAGAGCGGGCGCCACATTATCCGGGTGTCCCTCAATAGCATTGGCCATATTAATCTTCTCTTCTTCTGACCAGCCTTTTTGTCCCAAACGGTCGGCCAGTTCAATGCCTGCAATAATGGCACTAGAACTTGAACCTAAGCCTCGTGCTGAAGGAATGTCGGAATGCATGGCTAATTTATGGGCAGGCACTTCTGGCGCCAATTTTTGGATGGTTTGGATGATTAGGTTGTCCTCACCGTGAGGAATATCATCGCCCAAGTCATGGTCAATCCACCAAGCATCAGCCGGCTCTAATACATCCATGGTTAAGTAGAGGCTAACCGCTACACCAATTGAATCAAAGCCAGGGCCCAGATTAGCTGACGTCGCAGGTACAAGTAAACGCGTCATCATCTGCCTCCCCTAGTCTAAGACATTATAAGAAGCAGCGCATGCCATCTGGTCAGCTTCCTCAACGAGTTCAAGCAAATAGGCCTTCTCTTCCATAGTCATCAAATCTGTCACCACAACTACTTCAGCTTCTTCACTTTCGCTAGGCAGTTGGAGGACATGGGCTAGGCTGATATTCGCCTTGGCAAAAAGTTCCGTCAAACGGGCAAAAGAGCCAGTTTGGTTGACCAATTTAAAGCGGAAGAAGGCCCGTCCCGTCACATCCTTGGCTTTTGACCAAGTGCTTGCTCGGTTAAAGCGGGCGAAAGGTGCGCCAACTGTGCTTTCATTCATGTTGCGGCCAATCGCAATAATGTCAGCCACAACTGCAGAGCCAGTTGGTAGGGCGCCAGCCCCCGCACCATAGAACATCAATTCCCCACTAGCTTGGCCAACCGTATAAACAGCATTCATTTCTGCATTAACCGTAGCAAGGGGGTGGCTATTAGGAACAAGGGTAGGAGCCACTTCAGCATAAATCTGGCCATCCTGGCAAGAAGTCGAACCTAATAATTTGATGGTATAACCGAGCTGCTTAGCCACTTGAATATCAGCTTGTTTAATTTGACTAATCCCTTGAATGGGAAGGTCATCTAAGCTAATTTCAGCTCCAAAAGCCATCTTAGTCAGAATAACTACCTTACGGGCTGCATCCAGACCTTCAACATCAGCGGTTGGATCAGCTTCTGCGAAGCCAAGTTCTTGGGCATCCTTTAAGACCCTTGCATAGTCTGCCCCCTCTTGGGTCATCCGGCTGAGGATATAATTCGTGGTTCCATTGAGGATGCCCCGCACCTGGACCAATTCATCAGCCACAAGCGAATTAGATAGGGCACGGAGAATAGGAATACCCCCAGCAACAGCCGCTTCGTAATAAAGGTCGAGACCTTTTTCTTGGGCTAAGTGACTGAGACTTGCACCATGGACAGCGATCAAGTCTTTATTCGCTGTCACCACATGCTTGCCGGCATTAAGGGCCGCTTCAATACAGTGTTTAGGGAAATCTATCCCCCCCATCAATTCAGCTACAATCGCAATTTCAGGGTCATTTAGGATATCATCCAGCGATTCTGTTAAAGGAATTTGTTCAGCTAAAGGCCCAGTGACTTCATCCACAGACTTCACCAAGGCCGCCTTCACAACAACTTCCTTACCGAGGATAGCTTGCATCTTCTCCTGGTGTTGGAGGATAATTTCTGCCGTTCCTCCCCCTACTGTCCCTAAACCTAGTAATCCAATATATAGTTTATCCATCTTTCGGACCTCCTCTTTCTCTTACTTAGAAGCTGACTGCGCTTTATCATAGGCTTTCAGTTCAGCCTGGGCATAGTGCACATCCCCTAAATAGTCTTCTTTATTACCATTAATCTTCATAAAACATTCATCGCCTTTGCCGGCTAAAAGAACTACATTTGGCGCTTGGTCAGCCGCTGCATCCACAAAAGCTTGGTGGATGGCTTGAGGTCGGTCCAGTATAATCTCTGCTTGGCCACCAGCCTCTAAGACATGTTGGTGGAGAGTTTGGCAGATCGCTTCAACAGACTCGGTATCCGGATCATCCATGGTCAAGTAAATGGCGTCCGCCTCCTGGGCAGCAACCTGGGGCAAGTCTTCGCGCCGACCAATCCCGCGATTACCCGGTGCCCCAAAGACAATCCGGTAGCGGTGGTCAGGAAACATCTGCTTAGCGGCGTGAAAGAGCTGCTCAAAACTCAAGAGATTGTGGGCAAAGTCCACGATAGCCTTCAGCTGGCCATCAGCTGACTGAAAGACCTCCATGCGTCCTGGTGCTTTAATTTGAGCCAAGGCTTGGTTAATCAAGGCATAAGGAACACCGTAATGACGGGCAATGGCGATAGCGACCAGGGCATTTTCTACATTGAAGATTCCCTGCATGCTCATGGTCATTTCTTCCTGGCCTTCCGGATCGTGGAGGGTAAAACGCTGGCCATCCGTTTGCGCCTGGATATCTGTCGCATAATAATCAGCGCTCGCATCATTGAGACTTACTGTAATAATTTCTTCGACTTCAGGACTCCTTTGGGCACGGTCTAGAATACGGTCATAGTGGTCGCTATCTTTAGCGAGAACGGCACACTTGGCCCGGTCAAAAATTTTAAGCTTACTTTCAAAATAATCCTCAAAATTAGGGTGTTCATTAGGGCTGATATGGTCCCTTGAAATATTTAAAAAGGCTGCCACATCAAATACAACTTGATCCACCCGACGATACTTCAAGGCCTGGCTGGATACTTCCATGGTCATGAAATCGCGCTGGCTCTGACGGGCATGGTCGAAGTGCTTAAACAAGGGCAAGGATTCCGGCGTCGTTAGCTGGGAAGCGCCCCGATCAACCCCATCATCGAAACGATTAGAGGAGAGGAAGGCTGTTGCTGGCTTGCCCTGGTCCTCCTGGTAGGCATCGAGGATGGCATGGAGATAGGCTGTGGTCGTCGTCTTGCCCTTGGTTCCCGTAATCCCAATCAAGTCAAAGGCCCGGTAGGGAGCCCCATAGAAAGCGTCAGCCACTAAGGGCATCGCCCGCCGGACATCGTGCACCTGGCAGTAAGGAAGGTCAACTTGGGGATAATGATCTTCCGCTATATAAGCGACCGCTCCCTTGGCCTTAGCCTGGTCAAGAAATTTCGGATCAAAATGTGCCCCCTTACAAAAGAACAAGCAGCCCGGCTCAACCTCTCTGGAATCATAGCTAATTTGCTTAACTTCCAGAGCTCCCGGCCAATTCAAGTCCACAATTTCATCTGCTTCAGCTAGTCTATCTGCCAGCTTATCCAAGTTCAATGCATTCACTACCGCTCTTCACCCTTCCTTATCCGCTTCAAAAAAAGAGCCGTGCCAAACACGACCCAGCGTTTCAGCAGTTAACTGCCGATAATCGGATTTCGTTCTATTGCAACAATTCAAAGATTTCAATGGCAACTAAGTCAATATCGTCAAATTGGAAGCTTTCATTAATTGTATGGTCATGCAATTCAAAGCTCTCAGTTTCACGATCATAACGAACTTGGCAGCGTTCCTGACCTTCAAATTCGAAACGTCTTACCTCAATCTCAGAATCATCTGCCGTCATCGCTTCTAAACGGTTAAGAATCGCTTTTAACTGTGATGTTTTCATAAGAAAACTCCTTTCACTATATCCCAAATTACCCTATTAAATATAAAGTAACTTAGCTAAAATTGTACACTAAATCCTTGCTTCTGTGAACAATTATTCTAAATTTCTTAGCCAGAGCTATCCATTCCTCTAGCGTCTTACTTTATTCTAGCATAGTCTCCTAGAGACTTCTCGAACAATGCATGAAAAAATCCCTAAATTATTAGAAATTAAGAAAAAAGGTCTTGCGATAAAAGTTGATAATTGAATGGATAGTGTTTGTGAAGTCGAAGAGCTCGGGACAAAAGCCCCAGCCTCTTAAAAAAAGGAGCTTTTTTTCAAAAACTGTTCCAAAAGTCAGACCTGACATCGGTCGTGAAGTAATCCAGGCCTAAATGACTTTTGTCACACTCTCAATTTTTATAAAGGAGCAAAAAAATAACCGGTGCGAGCACCGGTTAATGAAAGTTTTTTATTATTCAGACAAACCTTCGTTTGACATCGTTTCTTTAATGGCTGCGATAGCTTCTTCTTCGTCGCTACCTTCAGCAGTAATTTCAACATCTGCGCCTTTACCAACACCTAAAGACATAACGCCCATGATGGATTTAAGGTTAACAGATTTACCTTTATATTCCAAGTTGATTTCAGATTCAAACTTGCTAGCAGTTTGAACTAATAAAGTAGCTGGACGTGCGTGGATACCAGTTTCAGCAGTAATATTGAAAGTTTCTTTTTGCATAATAAATATCTCCTTAATCTATATTATTGACTTCACTTCGTAGCAGAATACTCAAACTCAAGAGAGATGAACATACTCCTAAATAATAATTTACCACGTTTGCGCACTTGAAACAAGGCCCTGTGGTAAAGATTACTTAATCATATGATACCGCTATCAGTTTTTTTATGCAAGTCTTTGCTTAAATTTTTTAGCAGATTCACATCTTTATTTTTTTCAGATAATTTGTACACTTAACGGGATAAATTTAAGGCTTAAGACTTGAAAGTCAGTAAAGGTCAATGTATAATATGGGTATAGTCAGTATTGGTCAAGATATTTTGACTAGGTACTTGACCAAGTATTTGTAAAGATAAAGGAGTGACCCTATGATTTGTCAACGCTGTGGCAAGCGCCAAGCCGCGATCCATATGTATGCCAATGTTAACGGCAAGCGCCAAGCCATCAACCTCTGCCAACATTGTTATCGCGAAGTCATCAATGATGGCGGCTCCCAAGAAAACTATAAACAAAATAAGCCAAACCAAGACCTCCCCTGGAATGACCTTGATAGTATTTTTAGAAGCCTCCGCCAGAACCCGGCAGGCTTCCAAGCCTCTTCTAAACAGGGAGAGAATCCTTTTGCTAACTTCACCGCTGGTCAAGGGCAAAGTTCAAATAATGAACAGAGCCTGCTATCAACTTATGGCACGAATATGACGGACCTAGCTCAGAATAACCACTTCGATCCCATTATTGGACGCGACAATGAAATTCGCCGAGTGATTGAAATCCTCAACCGTCGGAACAAAAACAATCCTGTCCTAATCGGAGAAGCCGGTGTTGGGAAAACGGCGGTGGTTGAAGGCCTCGCCCAAAAAATTGTAGCGAAAGAAGTTCCTGAAAAACTTCAAAATAAGGAAGTGATTTCCTTAGATGTGGCCTCCTTGGTCCAAGGAACCGGCGTGCGCGGGCAATTCGAGGAAAAAATGCAACAATTAATCCAAGAAGTCAGTGCCAATGATGACATTATCCTTTTCATTGATGAAATTCATGAAATTGTCGGTGCCGGTAGTGCTGAAGGCTCCATGGACGCAGGCAATATCCTCAAGCCAGCCCTAGCTCGGGGTGAGCTCCAATTAGTTGGGGCTACCACCCTCAATGAATTCCGCCAAATCGAAAAAGATGGGGCCCTCGCCCGTCGCCTCCAACCCGTTTATGTGGAAGAACCAAGCGTGGAAGAAACCCTTGAAATTATCCAGGGCATTACGGATAAGTATGAGAAGTACCACAATGTTATCTACAGCCCAGGGGCCATTGAAGCCACTGTCCGCCTATCTGACCGCTACATCACTGACCGTCAGCTCCCGGACAAGGCCATCGACCTCTTAGATGAATCTGGGTCGCGTAAGAATCTTACCATTCCTTTTGTGGACTTGGAATCGCTCGACAAGCAAATTACGCAATTGAATGACCTGAAGCAGATGGCAACCGAAGCCGAAGACTATGAAAAAGCGGCCTACTACCGGGACCAATTAGCCAAATACCAAGAAATGCGCGACAACCATGTGGATGTCCCTGAAAAACGCCCCCGGGTGGAAGTCGAAGACATTCAATCCATTGTGGAAGAAAAAACCGGCATCCCTGTCTCTGACCTCCAAGAGCAAGAACAAAACCAGCTCATCAACTTAGAGGAAAACTTACAGTCCCGTGTCATCGGCCAAGATGAAGCGATTGAAGCTGTCAGTCGGGCTATCCGACGCAACCGGGTTGGCTTGACTGCTGGTGAGCGTCCGATCGGTAGCTTCCTCTTCGTAGGACCGACTGGTGTGGGTAAGACAGAACTTGCCCGTCAACTCGCCCGCGAACTCTTCGGCAGCAAGGATGCCATGGTACGCTTTGATATGAGTGAATACATGGAGAAACATAGTGTCAGCAAGCTGATTGGTTCACCACCTGGCTATGTGGGCTACGAAGAAGCTGGTCGCTTAACCGAACAAGTCCGGCGCCGCCCTTACTCCCTGATCCTTCTCGACGAGCTTGAAAAGGCCCACCCCGATGTCCTCAACCTTTTCTTGCAGATCATGGATGACGGCCGACTGACTGATTCCCAAGGTCGGGTGGTTTCCTTTAAAGACACCATCATCATTATGACTTCTAATGCGGGATCAGCCGGTGTCGAATCCAGCGTCGGTTTCGCCGCCAGCCAGCAAGGTAAGACCAAGACGGTTCTCGACAAGCTGGACGACTACTTCAAGCCGGAATTCCTTAACCGCTTCGACGCCATTGTCGAATTTGAACCATTGACTAAAGAAGAGCTCATTGTCATTATTGACCTCATGATCAAAGAAATGAATCACCTGCTCAAAGGTCAAGGCATTCAGGTCCAAGTGAGTCCAGAGGCCAAGGATGAACTCGTGGAACTGGGTTATAATCCTAAACTCGGTGCTCGGCCCCTCCGCCGTGTTCTCCAAGAACATATTGAAGACCAAATCGCGGATGCCTACCTCAAGCACCCAGGCCTGAAGGAAATCAGCTTTGACCTCGATGGTGACAAGAAGATTACCGTCAGTGACCTGGAGGAAAATAATGCGTCTGACTCGGAATCAGGTACTGATAGTGCGAGTGATGACGGAGAAACTGAATAAGTTCAAAAGATAAAAGTGCAGTCCTGAAAATTCGGGACTGCACTTTTTGATTGTTAAATTTTTTCTTAAAGCAAGCTCTTCAATTCGACATCCGGATACTTATCTTGGAACCAGCGCTCAGCGAAATTGTTTTCAAAGAGGAAGACAGGCTGGCCGTAGCGGTCCTTGCAGAGCAGGTTTCGGCTCGATGACATATTCGGGTCGAGATCGTCTTCGTCAATCCAGCGTGCGGTCTTAGAGCCCATAGAAGACATAATCACTTCAGAATTGTATTCATTTTTCAAACGATCTTCGAAGACTTCAAACTGCAAGTGACCCACTGCTCCCAGGATATATTCTTCAGTAAACCAAGTCTTATAGAGCTGGATGGCCCCTTCTTGGACCAGCTGCTCTACCCCCTTGTGGAAGGATTTTTGCTTCATCACATTCTTAGGTGTCACCTTCATAAAGAGCTCTGGCGTAAACTGGGGCAGGGGCTTGAACTGAACCTTCTGGCCGCCTGCATAAATAGAGTCTCCGATCTGGAAATTCCCCGTGTCATAGAGACCGATAATGTCTCCTGCAACCGCTTCGCTCGCGTTCTCCCGGCTGTCGGCCATAAAGCGAGTCGTATTATTGAGTTTCAGCTTCTTATCATTGCGGGCCAATTTGACGGTCATCCCCTCTTCGAAACTCCCCGAACAAATCCGTACAAAGGCAATTCGGTCACGGTGCCGGGGATCCATATTAGCTTGGATTTTGAAGATAAAACCAGACATCTCTGGATCTAAGGGACTGACCATTTCGCCATCCTGAGTCTCCACTGGAGCCGGCGCTGGCGCGAAGTCAACAAAGCTATCCAGGAAGGTTTGGACGCCAAAACCGGTCAGGGCAGAGCCAAAGAAGACAGGAGTCAGCTTCCCCTTAAGGATGGCTTCCTTATCAAAGTCATTGCCAGCTTCCTGGAGCAATTGGACATTCTCCAAGGCTTCTTCGTAGAAGATAGAAGACTGGATCGGATGACTTTGGGCGAGATCGCCGGATTCATCCAAGGCGAGGAAAGGATCCTCCGCTTCTGGATGGTTGAGCTCGATCCGTTGATTATAGATATCATAAATGCCTTCCAGGCTCTTGCCCATGCCGATTGGCCAGTTCATTGGATAGGCATCAATCCCTAAGATATCCTCCAGTTCGGCCACCAAGTCCATGGGCTCACGGCCATCACGGTCCAACTTATTCATAAAAGTAAAGATAGGAATGCCCCGCATGGCACAAACTTGGAAAAGTTTTTTAGTCTGGGGTTCGATCCCCTTAGCTGAGTCGATCACCATGACAGCCGCATCCACAGCCATCAACGTCCGGTAAGTATCTTCAGAGAAATCCTCGTGCCCAGGGGTATCTACAATATTGACCTGGTGACCATCATAATCGACCTCCATAACGGAAGAAGTAACGGAAATTCCCCGTTTCTTCTCAATATCCATCCAGTCAGACTTGGCATATTGACCAGTCTTTTTCCCTTTGACGGTCCCAGCTTGACGGATGGCCCCAGAGAATAGTAAGAGCTGCTCAGTAATCGTTGTTTTCCCCGCATCCGGGTGGGAAATAATGGCAAAAGTGCGCCGTTTTTGAACTTCTTCTTTAAGATTCATCTTCTTCATCCTTTATATTTAACGCTAACTGTTTTTTACATCCCCTCATTCTATCATAACTTCCAAGCAAGTAAAATATTAGTCGCTAGATATTTTATTAGCTTTACCCAAAGCTTTAGTGCTAGAATTAAGCAAAAAAAGGAATGATGCGCATGAAATTTAAATGGACCCAAGACCTCAACTCCCAAACTTACCAGGATGCCCTGGCAATCCGCAAAGCCGTTTTTATCGGTGAACAAGGGATCAACCCCGCACTGGAAATCGATGATAAGGAAAAGCTAGCCAGACACCTGGTGGCCTATCGAGCTGGTGAGCCCTTAGCCTGCGCCCGACTCCTCCCCCTCTCCGAAGAGACGGCCAAGGTCCAACGCGTCGCTGTCTTGAAGGCCCAGAGAGACCATGGGATTGGGCGAGAACTGATGGCTGAATGCCAAGCTTATAGCCAAGAACAAGGCTTTAAAGAACTCATCCTCCATGCCCAAGCCGGCCGCGAGAACTTCTACCAGCTATGTGGTTACCAAGGGGAAGGGGACTACTTTGAGGAAGCCGGCATCCCCCACCTGCAAATGCGCCTCTCCTTAGCTGAAAAATAGAAAGAACAGGAAAACAGTTAAACTGACTGCTTTCCTGTTTTTTCTTCGAGGATATATTTTCATCTATAATGCATCACATATAATATATAAGCTCTAATATCACATAAAACATTTGTGAAAAAAAGAATTTATCCTTCATAGATTTGCATTTTAAAAGCTATTCCGCTCCCTAAGTAGCTATTCACAATCAAAAGAAACGCTTGCAATTGTATATGACGCATTATATAATATTTGTGACGTATCACTTAGCAGTCAAAGGAGGCTATTATGTCACAAAATGTTTATGCTTTCACAGAAGGTCATGCTAGATTGCGCGATTTACTGGGCGGCAAGGGAGCTAACTTGGCCGAACTCTGTCGTTTGGGACTCCCTGTTCCCCAAGGTTTTACCATCACGACCCAAGCTTGTCTCGCCTATCTCAAAGACCCTAAGCAGGGTCTGAGTACTGACCTTAAAACGGATATTCAAAAAGCCATCCAAGATTTGGAAGCACAAACCCACAAACAATTTAACCAAAAAGACCAACTCTTACTGGTTTCTGTCCGCAGTGGGGCCAAAATCTCCATGCCAGGGATGATGGATACCATCCTGAATGTGGGCTTAAACGACGAGAATGTGGAGGCTTTAGCCCAAATGACGGATAACCCCCACTTCGCCTATGACTGCTACCGACGGCTCTTACAGATGTATGCCGATGTGGTCTACGGCTTGGACAGTCAATTATTTGAAGACCGACTTAGCCAGGCCCGCCGCAAAGAAAAGGTCACTGCCGATTACGAGCTCAGTAGCCAGGCTCTAAAAGATTTAGTGGAAGACTTCAAAGCCATCTACCAAGAAGAATTGAACTTTCCCTTCCCCCAAGATGTCCACCAACAAATCTATGATGCTGTCGAAGCTGTCTTTAAATCTTGGAACAATAAGCGAGCCCGCGTCTACCGCCAGCTTCACGATATTCCAGATGACCTGGGCACAGCCGTCAACATCCAAGAGATGGTCTTTGGTAACCTAGGACCTCATTCAGGCACGGGCGTTCTCTTCACCCGCCATCCTGCAACAGGGGAAAAGGCCCTTTTTGGCGAATTCCTAGTCAATGCCCAGGGAGAAGACGTGGTAGCCGGTATCCGAACCCCTCAAGCCCTCGATGAAATCAACCAAGAAGCCCCTCAGATCTACCAAGAAATTGAAAGCTTAGCGAATAAACTCGAAGCCCATTACCATAATATGCAAGATATCGAATTTACGATCGAGGAAGGCAAGCTCTACTTCCTCCAAACCCGGGATGGAAAGCGGACCGCCAAGGCTGCGGTTAAAATTGCGGTAGATATGGTCAAGGAAGGACTCATCACCAAGGCCCAAGCCCTCCAACAAGTTGACGCCAAGAGCCTTGACCAATTGCTCCACCCTAGCTTTACAGAAGAAAACTTAAGCCAGGCAGAACTCCTATCAGAAGCTGGACTAGCAGCCAGCCCAGGAGCAGCCAGTGGGGCGATTGTATTCACGGCAGACAAGGCCAAGGCCTGGGCCGAAGCTGGCAAAGCTTGTATCCTCGTCCGTCAAGAAACCTCGCCCGAAGATATTGAGGGCATGACGGCTGCCCAAGCTATCCTCACTTGCCATGGTGGCATGACCTCCCACGCAGCGGTTGTCGCTCGCGGCATGGGCAAGTGCTGCGTGACCGGCTGCCACGACTTAAACGTTGATGAAGGTCAAGGCCTTCTCCACTGCGGCGACCGTTTGCTCCACGAAGGTGATAGCATATCCGTCGACGGCAATACAGGCAAGGTCTACCTGGGCCAAGTTCCAAGCAGCCCCAGCAAGGCCGGAGCTGACTTCGAAGCCTTAATGACCTGGGCCCGTGAAGAGAGCCGCCTAGCCGTTCGCATGAATGCTGAAAATCCCCAAGACATCCAGACAGGCTTGGCCTTCAAGGCACAAGGGATCGGTCTCGTGCGCACTGAGCACATGTTCTTCCAGGCTGAACGCCTCTTAGAAATTCGCCGCTTTATCCTCTCTTCTAACAACGACGACCGCCATGCGGCACTAGAGAGAATTGCCGGCTACCAAGAAGCAGACTTCAAAGCTATCTTTGACCTCAGCCAAGGGCAAAAAACGGTCATCCGCTTACTGGACCCACCCCTCCATGAATTCCTGCCCCAGAATGAACAAGAAATCCAAAGCCTGGCGCAGTCGCTTGAACTCTCTGAAGAAGCACTCAAGGACCGGATCCAACAATTGAAGGAAGTTAACCCGATGCTGGGTCACCGGGGCTGCCGGCTCGCCATGACCTATCCCGAACTTTATGAAATGCAAGTTCACGCCATCCTAGCTGGTGCTCTGGCCAGCCAAGAAGCCGGTGGCCAGGACTTAAAAGTGGAAATCATGATTCCCCTGGTTAGCCTAGGCAAAGAATTACAGTTTTTAAAACAAAGACTAGAGGAAACAGCAGACCGCTATCTAGCTGAACATCAGATGACTTTATCTTATAAAATTGGTACAATGATAGAGATTCCAAGGGCTTGTCTAACGGCTGACCAAATTGCCATGAATGCCGACTTTATGAGCTTTGGGACTAATGACCTGACCCAAATGACTTTTGGCTATTCCAGGGACGATGCTGGCAAGTTTATCCACCAATACCTGGCAGATGGCACCCTAGCCAAGGATCCCTTCCAAAGTCTCGACCTGGAAGGCGTGGGAGCCTTGATCAAGCTTGCTTGTCAAAAAGCCCGGTCCGCTAAAGCTGATATTCCGATTGGGGTATGTGGCGAAGTCGCAGGAGATCCCGCTTCCATCGCCTTCTTTGATGCGATTGGACTCGACTATATCTCCTGCTCGCCCTTCCGTCTCCCCATTGCTCAATTAGCAGCCGCCCAAGCCAGTCTTCGCAACCGGGCCTAACCATTTGTCGTCGCTAAGAATTAGAAATTGAGGAAGATGCATGAAATTTAGCCAACGCCAAGAGGAAATCATCCGCATTGTCAAGAAGAAGCAGCCCATCACAGCTGATGCCATTGCTGACCATTTCCAGCTCACCAAGTCTACCCTGCGTAGCGACCTAGCTGTCCTCACCATGGTCGGGATACTAGACGCTAAACCAAAAATTGGTTACTTCTATACCGGGCAAAATGTTGAACCGCTCTGGTCCGACCAATTTGCTGACTTGACAGTGGCGGATGTGATGGGGTCTGCTATCCAAGTGAGCCCAGATAGTTCCGTCCAAGAGGCAATCACCCTGCTCTTCCTCTATGATTCCGGTTCGCTCTATGTGAGCCTTCCCGAAGACCAGGAGCTCTTAGGGATTGTCTCGCGCAAGGACCTCCTGAGGGCCAGCCTTTCGGGAGGCGACCAAGGTCAAACGGCTCTAGCGGTCATTATGACCCGGATGCCCAATATTCTGGTCACCCGTGCGGATACCCCCCTCATCGAAGCGGCCAAAATCCTAGTTAAACACGAGGTGGACTCCTTGCCCGTGGTCGAAGACCTAGAACACTTTAAAATTTTGGGAAAACTATCCAAAACCCAGCTTGTCCGTTTATTTGTTCAATCCCTAGTTAGCGAGGAAGATTTATGATTCACAAAAATATCTATATCCTATCAGATGCTGTTGGCGAAAGCGCCCGCCTCATGGCCCAAGCTGTTCTTGCCCAGTTCCAGCACGGTCTCAAGCCCCAGGTTAAACGCTACCCCTTCATCCAGGAGACAGAAGACCTTCTCCCCATTCTGGAAGACGCTAAGAAAGAAGAGGCTCTTTTGGCCGCCACCTTTGTGAATCAAACGCTCGACCACTGTGCCCGCAACTTTGCCCAAGACCAGGGTCTGGCTTATGTCAACTTTATGCAGGAGATGATTGACCAAGTCAGCCAGACCACCCAGTTAGCGCCGAGCCAAGAAATCGGGGCCCAGCGCCGGGTCAACCAAGATTACTTCAACCGCATGGCCGCCATGGAATACGCCATCAAGCATGACGACGGCAAGCTCAGTCAGAAGAGCCTGCTGGAAGCAGATATTATCCTCCTCGGCGTCTCGCGCTCGGGTAAAACGCCCCTCTCCATGTACCTAGCTAACCATTCCTGGAAGGTTGCCAACTTCCCTCTCATGCCAGAAGTTCAGCTCCCGGAAACCCTCCGTCAAGTTCCCCCTAAGAAAGTCTTTGGTCTGATTGCTTCCCCGCGCTACATCCTCAATGTGCGTACCCACCGCTTGAAAGACCTGGGCTTAACAGGGGAGGCCCCTTATAGCCAGCTAGACCGTATCAAGCACGAACTCCAACATGCCCGGTCCATCTACCAAGAACTCGGCATCCAGGAAATCTCCATTGAATACAAGTCCATTGAAGAGAGTGGTTCCGAGATCGAACACTTGCTTAACCTGTCCTAAAGATAAAAATCGATACATAAAAAGGAAGCCAACAGTTGGCTTCCTTTTTGTGTTGATTTCATTCCGTCGACATTTAGTAGACCCTATTCCTTAAATAGCGAACTTTTTCAAAAACGTATTCCAAAAGTCTGGTCTGACCGACTTTTGGAACACTCTCTATTTCTTAACCCGCCATTTCTCCGGAATCTGTTCAATAACAAATGGCGTATCTTGATAGACATAATAGTTCAGCCAGTTGCTAAAGAGCATATTAGCAGCTGTCCGCCACTTCAAGGGTGGAGCTTGCTTGGGATCATCGTTTGGATAGTAATTACGGGGCATCTGGATGGTCTTCCCCGCATCAAGGTCGCGGCGGTACTCCTTGTCCAAGGTATCGGCATCATATTCCACATGGCCAAAAATAAAGACAAAGCGCTGGTCCTTGCTGTAGGCGACACTCACGCTGCCATCTTCCGAATAAGCGAGAACTTCCAGCTCATCCTGTGCTTCAATATCTTCACGACGAACTTCCGTATGCCGGGAATGAGGCATGAGGAAGACATCATCCAGGCCCCGTCCCAGACTATTTTCCCGGTCATTGAGCCGCTGCTCGTAGATACCGAATAGCTTGTCCTTGAGAGGGAACTTATTGATCCCATAATGATGATAAAGGGCAGCCTGGGCCCCCCAGCAAATGTGCATGGTGGAGAAGACATGGCCCTCACTCCAATTCATAATGGCCTCAAGCTCTTCCCAGTAATTGACTTCTTCAAAGGGCATGGTCTCCACCGGCGCCCCAGTAATGATCATCCCATCAAAGTAACGGTCCTTAATATCTTCAAAAGTCCGATAGAAAGTTCGCAAGTGCTTTTCCGAAATATGCTTAGAAGTGTGACTAGCCGTATGAAGAAAAGTGATATTGACCTGCAAGGGCGAGTTACTCAATAGACGGAGCAGCTGCTCTTCGGTCGCTTCCTTAGTCGGCATCAGATTCACAATCACAATTTCAAGGGTACGGAAGTCTTGCATCTCCGCCCGTCGATCATTCATAACAAAAATATTTTCCTCTGCTAAACGGTGAATCGCTGGTAAATTACCTGCAACTTTAATCGGCATATCCTCAACCTCCTAATATCATTCGAAACGTTGCTCCTGCTCACAAGTCATTGATATGAAAACTATTCTTTAACCACTAGCTAGCCAGGCTAAACATCAGGTCAGCTTTTTGAGCTTCCTATCAAATAAAAACGTCCCTACAGTACTCCACTGTAAGGACGTTGATAACGTGTTACCACCTTAGTTTACAGGCTTAAACAGCCTGCCTCATTCGCCATAAGCTATGGCAGTGCTTTAATGGGCACTAAACAGAAGGACTCACGAGCCTAAATACGGCTTATTCTATCCTTCCCTGCTCACAGACCATATTCAATCGCTTCAACGCATCCGTTCTCAGCTTACCGGATTCTCTGTGCCGCGCCACCATCTACTCATCTGTTCTTCGCTTTAATCTTGATATCACTAAACTATCACTATTTTAATCTATTTATAAACTAAAATCAAGTTTCCGGTCTTAGCTCGATAATTACATCAACAAAGGCAGGAATTGCGCCGCGATCGTAAAGTAAATTAATACCGAAGTCAAGTCACTCAAGGTCGTAATAAAGGGACCCGAAGCAACGGCGGGATCGAAGCCTAAACGGTCCATTAAGATGGGGATCAAGCTCCCCGCTAAGTTGGCTACAGTAATGGCACAGAGCATAGCAATTCCAACCACAGCCCCTAAGACAAAGTTAGACTGCCAGAAACCAACAATCAACATAATGGTCAGACCTGTAATCGCCCCACAGAGGAGCCCCGTTACAATTTCTCGCATAATCATCGAAAAAAGCGAGGTCGACTGGTCATCAGGCAAGGCAAGCTTGCGAACCGCCACGGCCAAGGACTGGGTCCCCGCATTCCCTGCCGTCCCTGTGATCAGGGTGATAAAGAGGGACAAGGTAGCGACTTCTGAAATCATGCCTTCAAATTGGCTAATCAAGCTCGATGTCCCCATACCCAGGCAAAGCAAGGTAATCAACCAGGGTAACCGGGACTTGGCAGACTTGGATGGACTCTCATACTGCTCATCCACGTCCACCCCTGCCAGACCAGAATAATCGGCCATGGCTTCGTCATCCATAACATCGAGGATATCATCAACGGTAATAATCCCCAGCAATTCGCCGGTTGCTTCCACCACCGGAATGGCGAAGAAGTCATAGTCCTTAATGGTTCGGGCCACCTGGCTCTGCTCCTCATCGACATCCACCGAGATCACCCGGCTAGACATGACATCAGAGACTAGGACATGGCCTTCACTGAGGATGAGGTCACGCAGGGAGAGAACGCCCACTAAGCGGTTATCATCGTCAACAATATAGAGATAGTAGATACTCTCCGCATTTTCGGCCTTGGCCCGAAGCAGGGTCATAGCTGAACGGATGGTTTGGTTGGCCTTAATCGAGACAAACTCCGTGGTCATAATCCCCCCGGCCGTTTCATCCCCATAATTCATCAGGACCTTAAGTTCATCCGCTCGCGCTTTCGGCATCAGGCGCAGGTAGGTTCGCATCTTCTCCGGTTTCAGGTCATTCAAGATATCCGCAGCATTATCGGTGTACATCTCGCCCAGGACCACTGCCGAATACTGGTCATTCATTTCATTCAGGAAGGCTAAGATCAGGCTTTCATCTTCATCATCGATAATATCGTAGATTTCAGCCAGCTCCTGGGGCTCCAGGAATTCATGGACGAGCTGGCGGTCAGCAAATTCCAAATTCAAATAAATCTGAGCTTGAACAAAGGTATGGTTTTTGAAGAATTCTTCACGAAAAGCCACCCGGTCATTTCGCCTCAAACAGGCCATGACCCCTTCAAAAACCTCTTCATCGGTCATTTGTTGACTTTCATAGATTTCAGGATTTTCAGCGTTTTGGACTTCTTTTTTATCTACCATCTTCACACTCTTTCTCTTGGTCTTCAAAATAACGCGTCTGCCAATCCGACAATTCATCAGCTAAAGGGGCAATAATCTGCAAGTGGTCGCCGGTCAAGGGGTGTTTGAAGGATAAGCTCCGGCAGTGGAGGGCCTGGCGGTCAAGACCGGCTGCCAGGTCTCCGCCGTATAGGCTGTCACCATACAAGGGCGCTCCCGCATGGGCAAAGTGGACACGGATCTGATGGGTGCGCCCGGTATGGAGGCGGACCCCATAGAGGTAACCAGCTGCCGTCTCCCGCAAGAGCTGGTATTCCGTTAAGGCCGGCTTACCGTCTGGGTCAACCCGACGTTCAATGATCGAGCCCGGCTTCCGACCAATGCCCGCTTCAATAAAACCCTGGTCCTTGGGCTGCAGAGGGTCAGGGGTAAAGGCCCAGTAACGCTTATCAATCCCGCCCTGACGCAAGCTCTGGTCCAGGAGCGAATGGGCAAATTGGTGCTTGGCAAAAAGCATCACGCCGCTGGTATCTCGGTCCAAGCGTGTCACGACATGGATGACCTGGTTATCATAATTCTGTGCTTGGTAATAGGCCTTCAAGATATTCGCCATCGACCCCTGGGGATTATGGAAAGAAGGAATCGAAGTATAATAGGCCGGCTTATTGACAGCCAAATAATGGTCATCCTCAAAGAGAATTTCCAAGGGCCCTGGCATCCCCTCAATCTCCTCCTGCTTCCCTTCATCTGGGATTAAGACTTTAATCCGATCACCCACCACGGCCTGGGTCCCCACATAACGGGGTTCATCATTCAAGAGGACCTCCCCGCCATGGTATTTAATCCGAGCTAGGAGACGGCGCGAAATCCCCTTCCCCCGCAAAAAAGTACGAACATACATGTCTTGGTGGACCGTCCATTCAAAAGATAACACAGTGCTTCATTCCTCCCTCGTGTCCTATGCAGAGCTAACCAATAAAGCTTGTCTTGACACGGTTCCAAAAGTGTAAGTGACGGTAACGTGCAAAATGAATCCGCTCTTCGGCAATCCGAAATTCAATCTGCTTAACCTCCTCTAGAGGGGCTGAATATTGGTCAACAAACAAATAGACGCCTGAAATCTCCCCATCACCTGGTCGGAGCACAATCCATTCATCCGGTGCAATCAACATCGAAGAGCTCAAGGTACGGAAGACCCGGTTGTTGAGCGAGGCGATCTCTGTCAGCTGGAGGGTCTGCAAACGCGGATGGACCACAGCTCCCCCTAAGGATTTATTGAGCCCAGTTGAGCCAGTGGGAGTCGATACACAAAGGCCATCCCCTCGAAAGACTTCAAAGAGCTCATCGCGGATATAAACTTCGCAAGTCATGGTCCCCTCATAACGTCGAATAGCCGATTCATTCAGAGCCAAGCGTCGGCTGCTTAGCCCATCACTATGAACGAGGCGCACTTCCAAGAGGGGGTAGGAGACATGCTCACCCTGGTCCCGGCTGATGGCATCGACCAGTTCAGCCACTTGGTTGTCCTTCCAGTCCGTATAGAAACCTAGGTGGCCAGTATGTAAGCCGATAAACCGCACCCGGTCAAGCTGGTCTTGGTAGGCATGGAAGGCATGGAGCAAGGTGCCATCCCCGCCTATACTGATCACGATATCCGGTTGGTCTTGGTCAAGCAAGATCCCCCGCTCTAAAAACAATTCTAGTATTTTTTCTTTTACTGCCAAGGACTGTGTCTTTGGATTATTTACAATAGCAACTTTCATGCGAGCCAGTCCCCCTTTCTTTTCAAACAAACACCCCTATTTTATCATAAAAAGCTTAATAAGCTAGAAAAAATCCCTCTCTCATGAAGACATAAACCGTGACAAAGTCGCTTTCTTCTAGCTCATTTTCCACTAAAGCCCTGAGCAATAGTCTTTATCTATAAACTTTATATTCAATTATAATAAGCGCAAAACCTTGCCTAGTCCTTCTTTATCAGTTACAATTCATATGATTAAAGATTATTTTTTGGTCATCCTAAATTTAATCTTATGAGACTTCAGCCAAGCACATTAGTTTCTATCTCCCCTGAGAATTGCTATAATGGCCTTGAAACAGGGAAGGGGAGGAGCGATCAAATGGAAGAAGAAGTTGAAATCGAATATAAGAATATCCTTTCCCCAACTGAGTACCAGACGCTTATCAGCGAATTTGAAGATTGCGAGCAAAGGATCAAACACTTACACAATATGTATTATGATACGGCTGACCGGCAACTCAAAGCCAGGGGAATGGGCTTACGTATTCGCCAAGCGGATAACTACCAGCACCTCACCCTTAAGGTCCGCCAAGCTGACCAAGAGATGCGGGAATATACGGAGATACTCTCAGTAGAAGAAGTTACAGCCAGTCTAGCCCAGGGACGCCCCGTCATCAAAGAGAGTCTCAAGCAGGTCCTCAATCAGGCTGGTATCACCTGGCAAAGCCTGGAAATGATTGGGCACTTCCAGACCTTGAGGCGGGAACTCCCCTACCAAGGCCAGCTCCTTGTCCTCGATGCCTGCCAATTCGACCACTACCAAGACTATGAACTTGAGATGGAGGTCAACAGTTCCCAAAAAGGCTGGCAAATTTTCCAAAACTTTTTAGAGGAACGGCAAATTGAACGGCGACCTGCTGCCGTCAAAGTCGCCCGTATGCAAGCGACTGTTCCGGATTATACATTTTAGCATAGGCTCAATTGGAAGGAGGTTATCAGCCTTATGAAGCAATTTCAGTATTCTCACAAGCAGACGACCGACCTAACCGCAGAAGACCACGACCATGTCTTCGAGCTCTTCCTATTCGTTAACCCAATGGGAAGTAATTGCCATTCTTGTGAAGAGGAAGTTCTAGACTTTATGGAGCATACCGACAAGCGAGTGTACTATCGCTTCATTGCCTGTAATGACTTCCGCTTATTCAACGAATACTTAAAACAAAAAAACTGGACCAAGCTTAGCCTGGGCGAGCGCAACCGCCTCTACTGCCACATGCACCAGATTGCAGTGGGCTACAAGGCTGCCTTGCTCCAAGGCAAGAGAGTGGGCCGACAATTTCTCATGACCATGCAGGAGCACTTTGGTCTCGCTGAAGAAGAATTTACCAAAGAACGAATGCTTGAACTCGCCAAAGAAGCCCGCGTCGACCTCGGGATGTGGCAGGAAGATATTGATTCTGGTTCTGCCCTTAAGTCTTACCATACAGATCTCAAAATCGCCCAGCAGATGAAGATTCGTTCTAACCCTAGCCTGGTCATCTTCGACAATTTGGATTTTCGCTACGGTCTCAAATTAGACCAGGATATCACTAAGGACAACCTGGACTATATCACCGACCAAATGATTCATCCAACAGAAGATAGTTTATTCAATTACCAAGCCAGCCATTATCATAACAAGGCCAACAAAAGCCAAGTGTCCACCATTAACACCGGCAACCTGCGCCTACTCAATAAATAAAAAAAGAGACCCCTTGAAAAGCCAGCTTAACTCGCCAGCTCTTCAAGATTGGGTCTCTTTTTTTCTTGTTCTCTATTTTTAATAAAGGAAGCTTTTTTAAGCCATTAATTGTTTCAGTTCTTGGAGGCGAGCCTTGAATTGGACAAAGGCAGAATCCAAGTAGTCACCCTTGGTCATATCCACACCAGCGCGCTGCATCACCTGAATCGGGTAATCGCTAGAGCCCGCTGATAAGTAGCTTAGGTAAGCACTAACAGCCCCCTCTTCCCCACGACTAATCCGTTCAGCCAAACGATTGGCAGCAGAGAAACCTGTCGCATATTGGTAGACATAGAAATTATAATAGAAATGCGGAATCCGTGCCCATTCCATAGCAATCGTCTGGTCTTCAGGATCAACAGCTGACCCGTAGTAGCGTTGGTTGAGTTCGAAATAGGCCTTATTGAGGGTCTCTGCCGTCAAACTTCGCCCTGCGGCTGCCTCTTCATGCATCCACTGTTCGAATTCAGCGAACTGGGTCTGTCTAAAGAGCGTCCCCTTCACGCTATCCAAGTATTGGTTGAGAATATAGATCCGGGTCTCCGTATCTTCCACGGTCGCTAAGAGATATTCAGTTAAGAGATTCTCATTCGTGGTCGAGGCAATCTCAGCCAAGAAGATCGAATAATCTCCATAAACATAAGGCTGGTGCTTGCGGGTGTAGTAAGAATGCATACTGTGACCCAGTTCATGGACCAGAGTATAGACATCATTTAAGGAATCTTGCCAGTTGAGCAGAACATAAGGCTTGGTGTCATAGGCACCAGATGAATAAGCCCCTGACCTTTTACCGATATTCTCATAGACATCAATCCAGCCTTCCTCAAAGGCCTGTTCCAGATCAGCCAAATAAGCCTGGCCGAGGGGCGCTAGGGCCTTGCGGGTAAGTGCCTTAGCCTCTTCAAAAGTAAAGCGGATAGGCGCCTCACCAGCTAGGGGCGTATAGAGGTCATACATCTGCATCTTTTCCAAGCCAAGTTGGTCTTTACGGAAGTTTAAGTAGTCGTGGAAGTCTCCTAGGTGGTCGTTCACCTTTTCTACCAGACGATCATAGACAGCCACGGGAATATGATTTTGCGCCAGAGCAGCTTCGCGTGCACTATCATAGTGACGGAGCTTGGCCTTGTAATTGTGGCTCTTCACATTATTACTCATATTCTCGGCCAGGGTATGAATCAAGCCTTCATAGCCCTGGTAGAGATTGTGGAAGGCCTGACGGCGCAAGTTGCGGTCCGAGTGTTCTAATAAGCGGCCATAACTCCCATGAGTTAAGGAAATTTTCTGACCATCCGCCGCTTCAACCGGCTCAAAAGTTAAGTCAGCGTTATTAATCATGCTAAAAATCCGTCCTGGGCTAGAGAAGATTTCACCCGCTGCTGCTAGGGCCTTTTCCAATTCAGGATCAAGGACATGGGCCTTCTGGTCTCTCAATTCCTTAAAGAATTGCCCGTAATCCTCACGCTCAGCGAGGCGGTCCAAACTGTCATCGGGCAAGGCCAAGACTTCAGGCTCAAACCAAGACAGAGCACTTGAGACCTCAGTCAAGAGACCACTGGCTTTGTTATTATAGTCCAAATACTTGGCGTTAGTCGTATCCTGGTCGTGCTTGAGATGGGCATAGACATAGAGCCGTTCCAGTTGCCGGCTAATCTCTAAAAGAACCTCTAGGGCGCCAATCACCTGGTCTTCCCCCTTATGGAGCTGGCCTTGGTAAGGGGCGAGACGGTCTAAATGTTGGCTAAAATTAGCTAAATCTTTTTCAAAGTCTTCATCTTGGGCATAAATTGAGCTCAGGTCCCACTGGTAGGCGGGATCCATAGCCTCTCTGGCTTGGGCTTCTTTAATTTCTGACATATGATATCCTCCTTTATTCTCTCTTCCTATTCTAGCATAGTCTCACCCGCCTTCAAAAACTGAGGCAAGCTCTGGAAGAGATAGTTCAAAAAATCTTCTCTTAATGCTAACTCAAAAACAGGATGCGGGCGCCAAGACAAGGCTTGGGCCAAGTCCTCTCGAGTCAAAAAGCCCTGGTTAACCAAGTAAGTATAGGCTAAAACTAGCCAAAAGGGCTCTTCAGTGAGTAAAGATTTGTCTGTGACTAAGACCAAGATCTGGGGCAAATCCATGAGAGAGAGGCCGACCTGATAGAGGCAATTGAGCAAACGCCGCTCCGACTGGCTGGGCCGCCTTAGGATCTCCAGTAAGCGACGCTGGTAATGTGAGGGAGACAGACTATGGATGGCCTGCTTAGGGATCAGTTGACTAAAGTTGAAATCCTCCTCCCAGCCTGTCAACTGACAGAGGGCGAGGTAGTCCGGGAGCGATAGCCGGTAGACTGTCCCGAGCCTCCCATAATAATCAAGAGCATATAGACGAACATCAGCCGCTTCCTCGTGCCAATAAGGCAGGCAGAGGCCTAGCTGGGCAAAGGGCTTGAGGAAGGGCCACAAACGCTTTAAATAAGCTGGTCGCAGCTTGAAGTGGGGCGACTGGTGGCCGAGCAACCAGAGCAAATTAAAGCCTGCAAAATGATAATCACTAGTCCGCTGCCCTGCTTCCTCAGCTGACATTTGCGCATATTGGATCTCTAAAACCCAGCGCTTATCTACGCATAAGTCAGCCCGTCGTTTAATCGTATCGATAGGCAGTTCCGTCAAGACCTCATAGCCTCCTGCCCTTAGGATTTCGGCCATTTGTTCCTTAGAAGCCCGGTGGCGGTCAGATTCCCCTCCCCCAGTAGAACGCTTAGCTTGGTGGGCAAAGTAAGGGCGACCTCGCCGCGGTTGGCAGAAGTTTACTTGCTTGTGGCAAGTCGGACAATAAAAGCGCGGCTGGCTCTCCAAAGCCCCCACCTGGCTCGCTGCAATCAATTGATTATTTTCGATATGTGCAAAAAACATCTCACGCACCTCCTATAGATATATAAACCAAATTGCGCCAAATCCACGAAAGTTTATTTAGAATATAGGAAGCCAAAAAGATGCTCTAATTTTTTTGATGACGAGTAATCGAAAAAAATTAATAGCGGCTAGTTTTGTTTAAAAAGTAAACGTATGCTCACCCAGACAATTTAAATAACGAGCAGATAAAAAAGCAAGTCCCCTTTTTGATAGGAAACTTGCTTGCTTTGACTATAAAACTTGCATTAATAACGCAGCCCCATAGCATCTTCCATCTCAGCCAGGGTTTGGTTGGCAATGACTTCTGCCTTCTTAGCCCCTTCGCGCAAGATATCTTCCAGTTCATCAGACTCGAGCAAGTCATAATAACGGGCTTGCATCGGTGATAAGAAATCAGCCATCACTTCAGCCAAGTCGCCTTTAAAGGCCCCATAGCCTGAACCCTCATACTCAGTGACTAAGTCGTCAATGCTCCGATTCGAGAAAGCTGAATAGATGTCTAAGAGATTGGAGACCCCTGGTTTTTCTTCAGGATCATAGCTAATGACACCAGAAGAATCCGTCACAGCAGACTTGATCTTCTTAGCAGCCTTCTTGGGTTCATCCAAGAGCGAGATAAAGGCCTTCTGATTATCATCTGACTTGGACATCTTCTGACTTGGATCCTGCAAGCTCATAATCCGGCCCCCTGACTTAGGCGTCAAGTGTTCTGGCTTGGTTAGGATAGGCTGGTCCTTGCTGGCAAAGCGCTTGTTAAAGCGGTCCACAAAATTCCGGGTCAGTTCCATATGTTGCTTCTGGTCATCCCCCACAGGCACTAAGTCGGCATGGTAGAGGATAATATCTGCCACCATCAAGGTTGGATAGGTCAAGAGCCCTGACATAACAGACTGTTTCTTGGCTGACTTATCCTTAAACTGAGTCATCCGTTCCAACTCGCCCAGAGGAATCAGGCATTGGACCAACCAGCCTGCCTTAGCATGAGCCGCAACATCCCCCTGTACGAAGATGGTTGACTGATCTGGATCGACCCCCAAGGCAAGATAGAGAGCCGCTAAATGCCGTGTATTCTCTCTTAAGCTTTCTGGATCTTGGGGCACCGTGATGGCATGCTGGTTCATAATACAATAGATGGTATCGTGGTCATTTTGCAGGTCAACAAATTGCTTGAGCGCGCCCACATAGTTCCCTATGGTCGGGATACCACTCGGTTGAACCCCTGAAAAAATTTTTTTCATTCCTGCTTCCTCCTAGTTAGTAAATTACCTTCTTATTATAGCATTAGCCCTCAAGGAATTCAGTAGAAGACTGTTTTTTTCCTGCGACTTTTAATTCAAAAGTTGCTTTTAATGGTATTAAATCAGATCTGTGGTAGAATAATGAGTTGCACATTTTTATTCCAAAAAACTATATCTCCTTAAAAGGCGCGAGATCTTAAGCTTTAATTATTGCGAGTGAATAAAAAAAGAAATAAAAATACAAAAAATGTTTTTATTTTTTCTTTATTGTAGATAAATCCATTTCTTTACAAATTACTTACAATTTAAAAGCCCTTCATGTCAGGCTTTTAACCCATCTTCGTATTTAATCAAATTCTTACTTTCGAAAGTAGCTTTAAATGGATTTTAATAATTGTTATAATAAGTATGTTGAATGATGCATTAGTCATTTCTTAAGGAGAGATGCAAATGGTAAAATTATACACGTCACCAAGTTGCACTTCATGCCGTAAAGCGCGCGCTTGGCTAGAAGAGAACGACATAGCTTACGAAGAGCGCAATATCTTTTCCGATCCCCTCAGTTCAGATGAAATCAAAGACATTTTACGTATGACTGAAAATGGGACTGAAGAAATTATTTCAACAAGATCTAAGGCTTTCCAAGAATTGGACCTCAATCTTGAAGAAATCGGTTTGAATGAACTGTTTGATTTAATTCAAACAACGCCAGGCTTACTTCGCCGTCCAATTATTATGGATGAGAAGCGCCTGCAAGTAGGATACAACGAAGATGAAATTCGTCGCTTCCTACCTCGTAAAGTTCGTAAGATTGAACTGCATGAAGCTTTACGTAAGATGGGCTAATAATTCATCTAAGGAGTGTGTTTTACGCACTCTTTTTTATTTACTTCCCTAGCTAATTAACATTGACAATTAGTCCTAAAAAGCAAATTCAAAAGCAGAGCGGATGCTTACTTAAAGGCTATACACTTTTATTCTTCCAAAGATTTCTGTGTCATTCAAGCAAAAAAGCTTAAAATTGCTTCTTTTCGCATTTTTCAATCAGAATCAATTTACTATTCTCGCTTTTTACGATAGACTAGAATAAACAGCAAGAGATTGAGGTGAGACCCAATGGAAATGGAATATATCAATGAAAATACTATGCGTGTCTTTATCGCGTCAGAAGACCTCGTCGACCGAGGAATTTCCTTCACCGATATTATTAGTGACCAGAAGGCTGTCGAAAGTTTCTTCCTATCTGTCTTGGAAGAAATGGATACCTCCCGGCGCTTCCAAGACTCGGAAGCCCTCACCTTCCAAGTGATGCCTAAAAAGGGAGGAATTGATCTCTATATCAGCAAGACAGGACCTGAAACCTCCCCTGAAGAAGAGCGCCGAGCCTATAAGAAATTGCTCGATATTATCGAAGAAGGCGAAAGTGCCTTAGACGAAGAAGATAGTATCTTGAGCAAGGACTGGGACCAAGAAGACTGGAATCAGGTCATTCTTGGCTTCCAAAAATTCGATGACCTTATCGCCTTCAGCCACGCCTATCCCCTAAGAGATGTCCAAGTCGACCTCTACCAGCTAGGCGGCCAATTTTATTATCTTTTAACCTTTAACCCGACTGAATATGATCCAGGAACCATCGAGAACGCCATCTATTGTGCCCTCGAATACGGACAACTTCCATCCATCAACCAAGCAGTCCTAAGAGAACACGGCCAAATCCTAGCAGAAGGCCGCGCCAACCAAACCATCGCCCAAAACTTTAAATAAAGGGTGTGAGGGCTGGCGCTTAGCTTTCCTTCACTGGAACAAGTCAACAGAGCAGTCTAAAGGACTGCGGCGGAGACTTGTGAAGAGGAGCCCTTTCTGCATCCTCGAACCCAACTAGACCAGGGTGTGAGACTTGGCGTTTAGGCTTGGATGATTAAAGTAAGTCGGAATAAGACTTTGACCACATAAGCACCCTACCAAGAAGCTAACCAGCTATAATTCAGTCTGGCTAGCTTCTTTTTTACTAAAATACATATTCTTTAGATAAACTATCGCGAGGCGAGCCCTCAGTAGACAAATTAGCTAGCCTTCCTTCAAGCCATCGCCAACAAAATGAATCCTCTAACAGCATAACAAAGGCCCCAAAACCATCACTCAGCGGATCGTTTTGGGGCTTTTCCCTTCTTTATGAAAATTTGAGAACAAAACCAAGACAGGCAAACTTGCTCACACATGCCACTTCCCTGAGCAACTAATAAATCAAGTCAATCAAGTCTTCGACGGAGATGTTGCCAAAATATTTATTAATATCAAGGGTTGAGAAAGTCTCTCTTAAACCCTCTTCCGTATAGTCCGAGCCTCTGAGGGCCTCTTCTACATCGGAGATTTCGCCCAGGCCGAAGAAATCCCCATAAATTGAAATTTCTTGAATTTTTCCTTTAGAGATATTGAATTGAAATTCAATTTGACCAGCTGGCGTCCGGCCTTCGCGGATCAGTTCATAGTCTGGATCCTTGCCATAATTCCAATCATCATTGCCGGTATAGCGATCTCTAAAGCGGAAGATTTCTTCCCAGTCTTCATCCGTCAATTGATACTCTTTGACTTGGTCTAGGCGATCGACATCAAAAATAAATTTCAATAGAATTTCACGGAATTCATGGATAGAAATATTTTGATAATCATCGTTCAAGAAAGGTTTAATATTCGTCACCCGGCTGCGAACTGATTTAACCCCCTTAGACGTTAATTTTTCTTTCTTAGGCTTTAAGACCTCTGTCGTTACCGAAATATCCACGTCAAACATCAGGGTCCCGTGGGCGGTCATCCGGCCCTTGTGGCTGTACATGGCATTACCGGAGAACTTCTTGCCATCAATCACCAAGTCATTGCGACCGCGTAACTCTGCTCCCTCAACCCCCATCTTATGCAAGGCATCGATCACAGGGTCTGTAAACTTCTTGAAATTGCGGAAGGAATTACCATCGTCATCGGTGATAAAGCAGAAGGAAATATTGCCTAGGTCATGGTAGACCGCACCCCCACCAGAAAAGCGGCGGACGACATGGATATTATGGTCACGCACATAGTCCTGGTTGATTTCGGCCCGGGTGTTCTGGTTTTTACCAATAATAATAGAAGGCTCATTAATATAAAAAAGAAGAATGGGCTCATCTAAACGTTTCTCATTGAGTAAATAGTATTCAATGGCTAAATTAAGCCTAGGATCATAGATTTCTTCACCTTGGTATTCATTCTTTACGTAATACATCGTTTCCTCCTTAAATTAATGCATAGTCATAGGTCCAGCGAAAGCCCCCATTGGCTAAGTAAGTCGACCCCGTGCGCTTAAAGCCCTCCCGTTCAAGGATATGCTGCATGACTCGATTATCTGGATGGGTATCCACCCGCAGCGACCGCTTCTCATCTGCTTTAGCAATGTTTTTGATCATTGCGAAGACAGTCCAGCTGAGGCCCTGACCTCTTTGCTTAAGGCTGATCATCACCCGGTGGATCGCATAGTAAGGGGCCTCTGTCTGCCAAGCCCCCTCAGCTAAGTCATCATAGGCTGGGTCTTCATCAGCTAAGACGAAAAAGGCTAAAATGTTTTTTCCTTCATCTAAGCAGACATAGGCCTGGTCAGCCTCAATCACTGAGCGAAGATGGTCAATGGTTACTTCCCCATTCTGCCACTGGTCCACTCCCTGGTCGGCCAAGTATTGGATGCTAGCCTTCAAAATATCTTCTAATCGATCGAGATCAGCCAAGCTGGCCTTGCGATAAGCTACACTTTCCATAGTCGGCCTTCTTTCCTTATAAGATACTTACATTATAGCAAAAGATAAGGCTTTCATCTAGACCGAGCCAAGCCAAGAAAAAAGCTAGTCCCCAGCACACTTTTTCCAAAGTTATACTGGGAAACCAGCTAATCAATACTATTTCTTTTTGGCAGCCTTCACTTGCTCATCGAGAGCCTTATAATCTGCAGAGATATTATCATTATCAGACCAAGCCTTTTGGTCAGCGCCATCGGTTACTTCCTTAATCTTGGCCTCTGTTTCAGGCGTTTGATAGGTTTCAACAACCTTCTTAATGGCTTCATCATTGGCCCGATCTTTCTGAGTGGCGATGATACACTTGTACTGGGTCCCAACCTTGGCTAAATCTTCAGTATCGACGAAGATTCCATCCTTAAAGGGATTCAAGCCAGCATCTACGGCATAGTTAGTGTTGGCAACAACGGCATCAGCATCCCCAAGTGAACGTGGCACTTGAGCCGCATCCAATTCAGTAATCTTAACGTTCTTTGGATTCTCAGTGATATCATTAGGGGTTGGTGAAATGCCGGCGTTGTCATCAATTTCAATAACGCCCGCTAATTCTAAGAGGAGCAAGGCCCGACCGCCATTGGTTGCATCGTTAGGAATCGCAATTTCAGCGCCATCTTTGAGATCATCCAATGACTCAACCTTGTCGGAGTAAGCGGCCATGGCAGAAATATAGGTATAGCCGACAGGTTGGAGATCTTGTTGTTCACTGCTATTGAAGTCATGCAAGAAGGCCATGTGTTGGAAGGCGTTAAGGTCGAGTGACCCATCAGCTAAAGCCTTATTAGGTTGAACATAGTCAGTAAAGACTTGGACATCTAGGTCAACCCCCTTGTCCTTAGCGCGCTCTGCAACATCTTCCCAAACTTCGCGTTCCACATCACCAACTACCCCTACTTTTAGCTTGGTTGGCTCAGCGGATGAATCGCTGCTTGCTTGGTCATCACTGCTAGCCCCGTTCGAACAAGCTACCAAGGCAAAGGCAGCCGCTGTTAAGAGCCCTAATTTTTTAAAACTTGTTTTCATAAATAAATTCTCCTTTAATTGTTAATCTAATGCTCAATGCGGCGGACATACCAGTCAGCGACCGCTTGTGAAATAAAGACAATAATCAGAATAATGATAGTTGAAACAATCGTCACATCGGTTTGGAAACGGTTGTAACCCCGGGTGATGGCTAGGTTACCCAAGCCCCCACCACCGATGGTACCAGCCATAGCGGTTAAGCCAATCACATTAATGATCGATAAGGCAGAAACCCGGATAATACCTGGCAGCGCTTCTTTAAGATAAACACGACTAACGATTTGCCAAGTGCTCAAACCCATAGAGAGGGCGGCTTCAATCACACCCGGATTCACTTCGATCAAGGCATTCTGAATCTGACGGGCGAAGAAAGGCACTGTAGCTACAACAAGTGGCACAATAGCAGCCGTTGTCCCGATTGATGTCCCAACGATAAAGCGGGTAACGCCCACTAAGAGAGCCATCATAATAACAAAAGGAATGGAACGGAAGATGTTCACTATCTTATCCAGAATGCTGTAAGCCACACGATTTTCCTTCAAGCCACCCGGCATGGTCAGAACGAGGAAGATCCCCACCACAATCCCCAGGGCAAAACCGATGATACAGGTCAGGATGGTCATATAAATCGTTTCAATCGTCGCTGTGACAAATTCGTCTGGAATTTCACTCACATTAGGCAATAAATTCGTTAAAAAATCCATTATTCAACACCACCATTTCCTTCAACTTGATATTCCCGCCACTTAACGCCATTGTCGTCAATAAACTTAACGGCATCAGCCATGGCTTGATCATCCCCACTAATCGATACCAACATGGTCCCTGTCGGAATGCCTTGGAGAACTTCAATATTCGCATAAAGAATACTTGGAAGAACGCCGAAATCGCGTGCTAGCCGGGCTACCAGAGGGTCTCCTGTATCCGCCCCCGCAAAGTCAATACGGATAATCCGATCAGACGAGTTCACATCGACCAACTGGGAATTGGCTAGGACGGAAGCGATCCCCTTCTCAGTAGGACTCGCTGACTCGATAAAGTTCCTGGTTAATTCCGTCTGTGGATTAGAGAAGATATCAAAGATCGATCCCTCTTCCATGACATAACCATCCTGCATGACCGCTACCCGGTCACAGATCTCTTTAATCACGCTCATCTCATGGGTAATAATGACAATGGTTACTCCGAGCTGTTCATTGACAGTCTTTAACAATTGCAAAATCGACCGGGTTGTCTTAGGGTCCAAGGCTGATGTCGCCTCGTCACAGAGGAGAACATCAGGGTCATTGGCTAGGGCCCGGGCAATGGCTACCCGCTGCTTTTGTCCCCCGGATAATTGGGAAGGATAAGCATCCCGGCGGTCCGATAAATTAACCAGTTCTAAGAGCCGGTCCACTTTTTCACGAATTTCTTCCTTGGATAAGCCTGAATCCTGGAGGGGGAAGGCCACATTGCCGGCAATCGTCCGCGCATTCATCAGGTTGAAGTGTTGGAAGATCATCCCGATATTTTTGCGGGCCTTTCTTAAGTCACTATCGTTGAGTGCGGTCATTTCATAGTCACTCACCCGCACCGTTCCACTTGTTGGAGCTTGGAGCATGTTAATAGTACGGACTAAGGTCGACTTCCCGGCCCCAGAATAACCAATCACACCAAAGATTTCACCCTTAGCAATCGACAAGCTCACATCTCGAACGGCATGGACTTTGCCACTTGCTGTATCAAAGCTGACATCGACATTTTGTAAATCAATCATAGCCATCATCCTTTACTCTCTCAATTGAAGCCTCAGTCCAAATACATATACATGGCTGGCTCCTTAACTGCCAATGAACCTCAGCGATTCATTTTCATCTACTTTTTCTAAGAAAAGTAGACAAGTATCTATACTAATTTATTTTATCATTTTTTTAGCTTTTAGAAAGCATTGATTTCCAATAGCCTTTGATCGATTATAACGATCACTACTTAATGATAAAACACGGAGATTGCACATCATTTTATCATTTAAGGCAAGCTTTTCCTAGCTTTTTGTGAATTGTTTATTCATGATCACTAAAAAAGCCCAAGGCACAAGGCCTTGAGCTTAATTAAATCGCTTAGAGGGCTTCCCCTTGCCCTGCTAGACCCTGTCCAGGGAAACAAGACGTTCCCTTTTCCTTATCTACTAGAGCGGTGTAGAAGAGGGCCTTGGCCACATTCAGGCGCAGACCGTAATAGAGTCCAATTAAAGCCGCAACTAAGAGGGCAAAGAAGAAGAGTGAGAAAGCCAGGACATAGCTAGGGCCTTGAACAGGACTTGCAGCAATGGCGTAAGCAAAGAAAGCGACAATGCTGGCAATGAGGATTAGGATTGGAATCCAGATATAAGTTAGGATCAAGCCTAGAAGTTTCCAGCGGTTGCCCTTCATCATACGGAAGCTTTCCTTCATCACTTGCCAAGCCCCCATCTCTGGATAATCACCTAAGAGCGGCGAAACCATAGCCAGGGATAAGTCCAACCAAGTGACGACAATCCCTAGTATAATTCCTGCTAAAATAAAAATCCCAAAGAAGGCTGCATCAGCTTGCCAAGCTTCAGTAGACAGTATACTGGCACCGATCAAACCGAAGCCAGAAGCCAGCCCTATCACTATCGTTGGAATTAAGCCGATTAAGGCAAGGAGGAAGAGGGCTAAGATATTACGGCCCAATTTTTCTTTAAAGGGCTGAACCAAGCTTCCCTGGTCATAGGAGCCGCCATGGCGGACCAGACGTACTAAGCCCCACATGATCCCCATAGAGAAGAGACTGGAAGCTAGCGTTGAGATCAGATTGAGTAAGGGAACTAGGCCAAAGCGAAGGCTGAGACCTTCCTGGGGATCCAAGCTAATTACCTGGTCAATGAGATAATCGATGGCAAAAACAACGATAAAGCTAATGACCATATCCCCTAAAATGCGCCAAAAATTACTGTGACTGATAGTTTTTTCGTGCTGATGGATGGTTCGATTACTTAGGTCAAGTTTCATTTGAATTGCCTCCTTAATGGCTTGCAAAGTGTACGGTTAGGTGGAAGCTTGCCCTTAGTCACTTAGCGATGCTTTAGGCAGTTCCAGGTGTTGGCGCAGACGGTTGGAAGCCTCTTGGCGGTCTTCTTCTGAGACAATGCTCAGATAAGTTCCTGTTGACATATCATCCGTTCCCTTGAGAACCCCCTGTTCAATGGCGTCGGCCGTATTGCGGTAGTCCTTGGCCAGGACCATCATATCGGACAGCTGGAGGTCTGTACGGACATTTTGGCGGACAATATCTGATAAGTCTTTGAGGTGGGTCAGGCTTTGAACGGAACGCAGAGAATCTAGGATTCCTCTGAGAACCACTTGTTCACGCCGGGCACGGCCAAAGTCCCCTTCCGGATCTTCGTAGCGCATGCGGATATAGGCCATGGCTTCCTGACCATCATGGAGGGTAATACGACCTTGAGGGAAGCTATAACCCATATTGCTGAAGCTGAGGGGATTATCGACCTGGATGCCACCCAGGCTATCCACAATATTCACTAGCCCAGTCATATTAACCAAGGCATAGTAATCAACAGGAACATTCAAGAGCTCTTGGACAGCTCCAATGGTCGCCTCAATCCCCCCTTGTCCGTAGGCTGCATTGATCTTCGTGCCAACTTGTTCGCTGTAGGTGTCCCGGGGAATACTCAGCATTTTAGCGGACCCTGTCTTGGGATTGAGAGTCAGCAAGATGAGGGCATCCGTATTCTGTTCTCCAGTGGTCCGCCCATTGCCTGAGTCCATACCTACCAAGAGGACAGAGATGGGATCTTCCCCTAATTCTGGATCCCGCTGACCTGCCCCCTTGTCCTGGTCCCTCCCCTGAGTTGGCGCATAGAGGTCATCTGCTACCTGCTTAGCACCAAAGTAAGTCCCCCCTAGAACAATGAGGACTAAGAGAACAAGTCCGGCCAAGATCCAAGGCCATATTCTCCTCTTGTGCCGTCGGTAGTGGTCACGTTGAGGCATCATACCCTTCCTTTCTATCATCGTATTCTACTTTTATTATAAAGTGTTTTAGCCAACAGTACAATTATAATCAAAAAACTCCAGTCATTACCAACTGGAGTTTTGAATAAATCGCTTAATCTTTTCTAATAACGTAGGAATGAACGAGACCAATTAATAGGCCAAGAATGGCTGGTAGGACCCAGGCAAAACCATAGTTATAAAAAGGAAAAACGGCCCCAGCAAAATGATCCAATGCTGCAATCGATCCTGTAGGCAGGGCATGCTGGAGGTCAAAACAGGCAGGAACCAGGGTAAAGCCCAGGGTCCAGCGCATAATCACTGGTCGCTTCGTCCAAGCTGGCACCAAGTGAAGGAGGGCAATCACAATCGAGAGGGGGTACATAAAGGCCAGAAAGGGAACTGCCCAAGCTAGGATCGCATTCAAGCCCGCATTAGCAATCACAAAGGAAATACCAATGAAAACATAGGTCCATTTCTCCTGGTTGAGCAAATTGGGATAAATCTCCGCAAAGGTTTCCGCACAGGAGATGATAAGGCCAATGGCGGTCTTGAGGCAGGCCACAAACATGACTACGAAGAGCAGGATCCCCGCAAAGACGCCAAACTTAGTGGATACAATTTGGATCAAGGCTTCGCCCCCATTTTGAGCCAGGTCAATATCTTCCAAGCTCCGGGCCCCCAACATGGTTAGGAGGAAGTAGATCACAGCCATCAAGCCCATGCTCAAGGCCCCACTCTTAATGGTTCCCATGGCTACGTCCCGGTCTTCTGTCACACCAACTTGGTGGATGGACCGCACCACCAAGATGCCAAAGATCAAACCAGCAATCACATCCATGGTATTATAACCATTTAAGAAACCTTGAAGAAAGGGGGCCTCCTGGTACTTAGGAGCAACCGGGAAAGCGGTAAAGGAAAAACTATCAGCAGTCAATAAAACGCCCGCTAAAATCAAGGCTAGAAAAATGAGAAAGACCGGATTCATCCACTTGCCCACCCAGGTCATAATCCCTGAAGGCTTGAGAGAGAAATAAGCCACACAAATAAAAAAGAAAATCGAATAAGCAAATAATAAAAGCGGATGTTGGGTAAACTGGCTAAAGCCAATTTCATAAGACACCGTCGCTGTCCGGGGAATCGATAAAAGCGGCCCGAGAACAAAATACAAGAGCGCCGTAAAGATATGCCCGTACTTGGGAAGGACCCGCTCCGACATATCATTGAGTCCCTTAGATCCCGACACTCCAATAGCTACCACAGATAGGAGGGGCAAGCCCACCGCTGTTACCACAAAGCCGAGAGCAGCCGTCCAGAGATTAGCTCCAGCTTCCTGCCCCATTTGAACGGGAAAAATCAGATTACCAGCCCCAAAAAATAAGCCAAATAACATAGACCCGATGACGGTTGACTGACGCCAGCTCAAAGTCTGGTGTTGATTCTTCAATGCAATCACTCCTCTTTCGCAAATTTATACCAATGATTAAAATTTTAGCATAAATCAAAGGTACTTAAATTAATTTATGATGAGGATAAGCCCATAACTATCTCTATTCTATCATTTTCCCCTATTTCTGAAGATAAAATCATCTTATCCAATAAAGTTTTAAGGTCCAAATTCAAAAGTGCAAGGTATGCTCTCCAGCGCAATTCACTAAAAAAGCTGGAGCCCAAACACTCCAGCCTAATGGTTCACAAAATGGTAAAGATACAAGAGATAAGCCCAGTACTTGTAGAATTCTTGCTGGGCAAAGTCTTGGATATAGTCCGGTCCTTCCTTCCAAGTCACCCAATGATCCCCCTGGCGGTGGTAGGCAGCAACGAAGGTAAGATCGAAGTCATAGCGACGGTTAACTCGCTCGAAGATCATCTTGGTCCTCAACATATGATAGTCTGAGGAAACCACCAAAGCGGAGCTATAGCCCGCCTCTTCCATCATCTTCAAGCTATGGGTCGCATTCTCATAGGTAGAGGTCGCTGTGGCATCATTGACGATAGCGGACTCTGGCACGCCATGTTCGGCATAGTATGCGCCATTAATTTGGTCATAGGGCGACACAATCAGCTTACCAGACCGGCTATAGCCTCCCCGGTAAAGGTTAGCCGCCCTCTCGGCCCGTTCCTCAGTAATCATCCCCTCTGGCACAATAATCACATCAGCTTGCTTGGGCGTCTCATCCACAATTAAATGATCCATGATCACAAAATATGACAAAGAAATAAAAGCCAAAGCTAGCCCGAGAGCTAGAATGGCTCCTAAAAAAAATCGTTTCATATGCACCTTTCCAAGCCTAGTCGTGATTCTTTAAGAGACCTAAGTCCTCACAGTGCCCTCCCTAGGCTTTCCATCGGTCCAAGTTTTCTGGACCAAGCGAGGGATGTCCCAAGCCGGCCCCTTACTTTTTTCAATCAATTAGCGAATCCCTAAAGCGATGCGGGCGTAACGCGAAAGACGTTTGGTTGTCCAAGCAGGCACCCAAACCAAGTCAATCTTCATTTCTTTAATCGTATCGACATCATCCAGGGCAATGGCCGCCGATTCCATGAGCACATCCTGGAGAGGACAGCCCATAGTGGTTAGGGTCATCTTAATCAGGAGATGGCCCTCACCGTCATAGAGCAAGTCGTAAATCAGCCCCAGGTTGACAATATCAATGCCCAGTTCCGGGTCAATGACTTGCTCTAAGGCCTGGATACACTCCTCATAGAGGGCTTCGTCCATGAGTTTCAAATCTTCAAATTTGGAAAGGTCGGTAAAATTTTCTTCACTCATATAAACTTCCTTTCTTTATTCGGATCGTTCAGCGACTTTGACGGTCTTATTGTTGATGGCTTGCTCCAGTCGCGGATAGAGGTCCCGGGCAACGCTAGCACCCAAAGTCATGAGCTCATAGAGAACCCGGACGTCCTCACCGGTCCGCGACAAGCAGCGCGTATAGATTTCCCCATCGCCCGAGAGGATCAGGTTGTAATAGCCGCTCCGTTCACGGTTCAAATCATTGATGACTTCGAGGGCCTTGGCCGTCTGTTGGTAGTCTTCCACCTGGCAGAGCTGGCGGTAGTTAATTTGAAAGTCCGTGGTGGCTTCTCCCTCGTTAAAGTCCCGGGCAATGATATGGCAAGGCACGACCTTGTCTTCCCCTAACTGATAAGCTAAGGCAAAGAGGTGCTGGCCACCATCTAAAGGCCGGTATTCTACAGGAACCTTCATTTCTTTAAATAATTGGCTTAAAATATCCTGGATTGCTGGCATGACAAACTCCTTACTATTTTGTTGTCGTTTTCAAGAACTCGCTTTTTAACTCTAACATTCTAAGGCTCATTTGTAAATGAATTGCCCTGGTCCTGGTCGATCGTCTTAATCACCTGGCCGGGGACCCCCATGACGAGGGAGTTCTCTGGGATATCCTTGGTAACCACCGACCCGGCCCCAATTACAGAGCCTGAACCGATACTGACACCTGGCATCACTGAGACATTAGCCCCGAACCAGCAGTCAGAACCAACCTTAATAGGTCGGGCTTGCTCCAAGCCCGCATTGCGGGCTTCTGCCCTCAGGGGATGGGCAGCCGTATAGAAGCCACAATAAGGGCCGATAAAGACATGGTCCCCAAATTCAATCCGGGCCCCATCCATAAAGTAACAGGCGTGGTTGACAAAGCAGTGTTTGCCGAAGTGAATATTGTCGCCGTAGTCCACATAAAGCGGCGCCATGACTTCCAGGCCTTCAGGCAGGTCCCCTAGTAGCTTAGCTAAGGCAGTCTCAGCTTCTTTGCGATCAGCAGGATCGATCTGGTTGAAGCGGTGGGCCCTGCTTTTTGCTGCTTCTCGCTTGGCGAGGATATCCGGATCATAATTGGCGTCGTACCATTGGCCGGCACGCATTTTTTCATAGTGACTTAACATATATACCTCCTAAGGCCAGAGTCCTGATTGTCGGTAGTCTTGGCCGCAATAGTGCCAGTTGATCACATCCTGGGCATAGCGTTGGATGGTAGTCGTTGAATTATTGTGGTAGACCGAGGGGGCAATTAAGAGGCCGTGGGGATGGACATGGTCTAAGCGCCCAAAGCGCGGAGAAATTAGCTGGTAGCGGTTAACATCCAGGCTAACTCCCTGGGCTGGATCAGGATTTAACCAGCCTTGATCACGCAAGTCATAGAGGAGGCTATCTTGGGGCAAAGCTTGCCTTAAATCGAGATTGATCCCCGTCGCATTGACAATATAGTCCACTTCTTCAATGATCATGCCCTCCTGGTCGAGCAGGTAGTAGAGCCCAGTCTGCTTATCATAAATAATTTCTTCAACACCCGAACAGGAGCTGAGGCAGCCTTCATCGGCTAGGTCTAACAAACGCTGAGCCGACGCCAAGGGCATCTTACCCTTGGCCAGGGAAAAGACCTTGTCGTACTTGTCCGCAAATTGTTGACGGTCGCTTAGGCTCAGATATTGCCAGTAGTGGAAGAGGAGGCGGGTCACCCGGGTGGCCAAGGCCTCCAAAAGTGCTCCCTGGCTGGTCCAATCCATCGCACGACGGATCCCTTCAATTCCTTGGCTGAGACTCACTTCCTGGCAGTCTGCCCAATCTAGGCCTAGGTTCTGGCAGTCGGCCTGGATCCACTGGTCGACCTGCTGGTAGGTCAGCCCCTCTTCCGCTTCCTGGGCTGCCTGAAAATTCTCCTCACTGAGATAAGCCCAGGCCAGGTCTTCGGCCTCCTTACCGCTCACAATCGGAAATTGGTTGCCCCGGGAGAAGGCCAGAATTTGATTGGGCTGGCAAATATCAGCCAGGTATTTAATCACATCAATAGCTGATAAACTTGTTCCAATCACGGCCACCCGTCGCAACCCTTCCTCATCCATCTGATAGCGGTCAGCCTCTAGGGGATAGGCCTGGTTGAGATAGCGTGACGTTCCTTCCAATCGATAGAAGTCATTGGTCCCCAAGTCCCCACAGCAAAGATGGATGCGGTCGAAGCCCGTGTAGACCTGGCCAGATTCGGTCTCAAGACACCAAGTCTCCGCCTCTTGGTCGAAGTTGACTTTAGCCACATACTCCTTCACCAGCTGGGCCTGGAGATTCTCCAAGAGCGTCCCCACCCGTTCTCTTAAATAGCTTCCAAAGAGATAGCGGGAGCTATATTCAGGCCAGTCGCGGTCGGGATCCTTGGCCTTAAGCCAAGTTTCAAAATCACCGGAATAAGCTTGGTCATAGGTCAGACCAGCATTCCGAGTATTCATCAGGGCCCCTTCATAAGACTCTGTGAAGGGGATCCCCCGTCCCAAATAAGGCTCACGGTCAAAAACAACTAAGTCAAAGTCATGGGACTGAGCCAAGTGCTGGTAGGCTGCCAAACAAGCTGAGCCAGAAATCCCTAAACCTATAATCGCAATTTTTTCCATTGTCTCTAGTCGCTCCTTGTTCGCTTTTACTTTCTTTATTATAACATTTCTAAGCTAGAAGGCGAAAGCTTCTGCAGACTAAAGTAAACGCTCAGCAGAAGCTTCGCTTAGTCCCTATTATTTGAAGGCGAGTCTCTCTTTGACTTTAAGTTCAAACATGTGAACCCTTACACAAATATTTGCAGTTTAGCCCAAAACTCCTTATACTAAAGATTAAAGAAATATTAAGATAAAGGAGTCCTTTGCATGAAAACTAAGCTTCCCTTAATCGCCGTTCTGACGGCACTTACCACTGCCCTATCGATCCTAGTAGTTATCCCTATTCCAGCCACTAGCGGGATCTTCACCCTCTGTGATGCAGGCATCTATGCCTCTGCCCTCTTGCTTGGCCCAGTAGCTGGCGGCATCGTGGGTGCAGCCAGCGGGGCCCTTATCGACCTCATCTCCGGCTATCCCCAGTGGATTGTCTTTTCCTTTATCATCCACGGCCTCCAAGGTTATATTGCTGGTTGCTTAGCTAAGAAAAAATTACCTGGTGGCAACTGGACAGCGCTCATCCTAGCTAGTATCTGGATGATGGTCGGCTATGCCATTGGGACAGGGATCCTCTATAACTGGGCCGCAGCCATCCCATCCATTCCTGGCAACTCCTTGCAAAATATCTTCGGTATCCTCGTAGCTATCCCCCTCAACCGCAGCATCCGTCGCCTCCGCCTACCTGCCCTCCAAGCTTTTATAGAAGACTAAACTAAAGGACCTTCCTCATCAAACAAGAAGATGAGGGAGGTCCTTTCTAATTTTACAATTAAGCCTGGCGAATTAGCTCATGGTCCAGCCGCCGTCAACAGGGAGGGCATGACCCGTCGTATAAGAACCAAGGTCCGAAGCTAAGAAGAGGGCTGCTTTAGCCACATCTTCCGCTTCCCCAAAGCGTTGCATAGGGATAGGTGCTAGGAAGCCTTGGGCAATGTCAGGGTCTTCCAAGAGTTCATTAGTCATCCCCGTTTTACCTGTGCCTGGGCAAATGGCATTGCAGCGAATTCCCTCACTGGCATAGTCCACGGCAATCGCCTGGGTCATAGACACCACTGCCCCCTTAGTAGCGGCATAGGAGACCGCATCAGGGAAGCCGATCAGACCGGCAGCAGACGCCGTATTAATGATATTCCCCTTGTTTTCCTTGAGACAAGGCATAGCAAATTTAGAAGCTAGGAAAGCCGCCGTAACATTGATGGCCAAACTCTTCTGGAAGGCATCGAGCGGTGTTTCTTCCACATTGCCTGGAACATAGATGCCCGCATTATTGAAGAGAATATCAATGCTTTGGTAAGCCTCAACAGTTTCTTCAACCATGGCTTTGACAGCCGCTTCGTCAGCCACATCAGCTTGGATAGCCAGGGCTTGTCCCCCTGCTGCTTCAATTTGACTAACGGTTTCTTCAGCCGCTTCACGATTAATATCGACCGCAGCAACTTTGGCCCCTTCCTTGGCGAAAAGTAAGGCCGTCGCCCGACCAAAACCAGAACCGGCACCCGTAATTAAGGCAACTTTATTTTCTAATAACATAATATAATATCCTCCTTGGTATTCTGCTTTAACGTTTATCTTTGATACGAACTTGAATGGTGATCAGAGGCTCTATGCCCTGGTCAAAGTTTAGGCTTAAAATCCGTGCCTCTAGAATATTCCCATGGCCAAAATAAAGCAATTGGCTAATGAAGTGATTGTCATCTGCAGGGAGATAACCTAACTGATGGCCCTTATAAGCCACTTGGACAGCATCTGAATCATAAGGATTATCCGCTTCTGCCAAGAGGTCCACCGCCGTCCCCACTTTCAGATCATCAATCACATCCAAACCGTCATAGCAGCGAAAGCCCTTGACTTTGAAGCTATCTAATTCGCGCGAACGGTCATACTTGACCAAATATTTATCCTTTTTTGCCATTTCTTCAGCTCCTTTAGCTTTTAATTTAATTGACGAAAAATTAATGACTTGTCCCCGGTCATCAAAGGTCAGACCTTCCCCTTCTAAGAGGGCCTGCTTCCGATGGGGACCATAAGCATAGCCCGTCAGTTGTCCCCGACTAGAGACCACCCGGTGGCAAGGAACCAATAAGGCAATGGGATTGCGCCCTACTGCGCCGCCGATTGCCTGGGCAGACATGGGGGCCTGGTAGCGGTCTTCATAGGTCTGAGCCAGGTCCCCGTAAGTCGTCACCCGGCCATAGGGGATTTCTCTTAATAAAGCCCAAACCCGCTCCTGGAAGGGCGTTCCCTGGAGAACCAAGCTCTCAGGCGCTAGCTGGACGGCTTGCCCGGCGAAATAAGCATCTAAGGCCTGGCAAACTTCCTCTAATTCAGGGCAGCTCTCTGCCGGTTGACCATCTTGGGGCAGGTCATCGTCAAAAGCAAGCCCATATAAGCTTCGCCCTTGATAAGTCAGTTGGATGACTCCCAATTTAGATTGATAATAAGCACTCAGCATCCTAGGCCCCTTTCATTGAATCTGACCCTTCCAAGCTTCAAGTCAAGTGTACAAAATTTTATCCAGAGATGAAAGTAAAAAGCTAGTCCTTATCTTCCGGCTGGCGCATATACTTGGTAAGAAAGGCTGTTCCAACCACTAGAAGCAGAAGAAGGCCAATCGCTAAGACAAAGTCCCAGGTGTTAGGCGCGACCGCCTTGTCCCCCACATTGACATAAATCAGGGTTCCCGGCAAGATGGTGACTAAGGAAATCAGCAAGTAGTCGATAAAAGTAATGTCCGTTAAACCAAAAGCATAATTTTCAATATTATAGGGAATTAGAGGAATCAAGCGGGCAAGGGCCAGCACTAGGCGTAAGCGACTGGGTTTGCTGGACAAGATCTCCTGGGTGGAGGGATAACGTTCATAAAGGAAATTCTGTACAGGGCGTCGGAAGAGGTAGCGGGCTATTAAAAACATAAAGGACATATTAAAACTTGCCCCAATCACTGTCAGCAGCGATCCTTTCCATAGACCGAAGCCCATTCCCCCCGCCAGAGCCAGGATAGGCACCGGGAAGAAACCCATAGGCAGGAAGGTCCACAAGAGTACATAGATCCCTTCAGCATAGGAACTCGTCATCACCAAGTCCCTGACCCGGTTGAGATTAAAGGTCTTAAAGATCCACCAGCTCACAAGCACGAGTAATCCTAGGGCCAGCCAACGCCCCCATTTCGACCAATTAATTTTTTTACTCACTAGGCTAGCCAGCTCCTTTCTATAATAACTTTCTCTATTCATTATAACAGTTTGTGAAAACGTTTCAATATCAAAAAGCGATGGAAGTCCTGTCTGCCTATCGAGAAGAGTTGCTGGATAGGCTTTGGACTCCCACCACTTTTCGGGGATGGATTCATTCGGTGTGTCAAGCTACAATAGGAACTTTTAATTGGAGCTTGGTCAATTAAGCGTCAGCCCACACACCCTTTAGTCCGCTTCGACTTGGCAGACTCGGAGTGATTTCACAAGTCAGAAACGAGCGAATGCTTCGCTCTTTATTCTGCCTTGCTCCAAGCATCCAAAGCTAAGCGCTCTTGCTCTCACCCTGCATAGTCGGGTTCGCAGTTGCAGACTTGAAGTGACTTCACCCAATCGGAACGATCGGCTAAAGCCGCTCTTTTCCGCTTGGGCTCCAGTCATTCAAGTCTGGACGCAACTGCTCTCACCCTGCATAGTCGGGTTCGCAAGAGCAGCTTTGGAGTGCTTTCGCAAGTCGGGAACGAGCAAGCGGTGCTTGCCCTTATCCCGACTTACTCCAAGCATCCAAAGCTTAACGCTCTTGCTCACACCCTTGTTTAATGCGTTTTTCCTCCTACGCTGTGGAGGTCTTCTTTGCCGTCATAAGCGACGATGGCTGAGATGGCGGCTTCTAGGCCTCGGCTGATGTCGGTGAGGCCCATGGATGGGGTGTTGGGACGGTCGACAACTTGTTCGGGGAGGTAAGGGATATGGATGAAGCCGGCGCCCTTAACTTCTGGGTAGGTCTTGTCGATCAGATAGAGGGTTTGGTACATGATGTGGTTGCAGACGAAGGTGCCGGCTGTATTGGAGACTTCTGCAGGCAATTGGGCTTCCTTAACGGCCGCTACCATGGCCTTGATGGGGAGGCTAGAGAAGTAAGCTGCTGGTCCGTCCGCTTGGATAGGCTGGTCGATGGGTTGCTTGCCCTCGTTATCCGCAATTCGAGCATCATCCCAGTTAATAGCCACTCGTTCTGGGGTTAAGGCATAGCGCCCCCCTGCCTGGCCCACATTGACCACATAGTCAGGTTGATGGTCTGCGATGGCCTGGCTCACGACCTCCGCGCTTTTCACAAAGACTGTCGGAATTTCTAACTTAATGACTTCTGCTCCAGCAATTTGGTCAGGGAGTGTTTTGACGGCTTCAGTGGCCGGATTGATCTTATCCTCACCAAAAGGATCAAAAGCTGTAACTAAAATTTTCATCGATAAAGCTCCTTTCTTTTATTAAAAGGCCCAAATATATAGGAGAACAATATGGACCACGATCATAATAAGGGCAAAGGGCAACTGGCGCTTGATGACACCATTGGGATCAGTCATCTCAAGCAAGGCCACAGGGAGGGCGTTGAAATTCCCTGCCATCGGTGTCAATAATGTCCCACAAAAACCGGCTGTCATCCCTAAGGCACCTACAACAACTGGATCAGCCCCCTGCATCAGGACAAAGGGAACCCCGATACCTGCCGTGATAACCGTAAAGGCGGAGAAGGCATTCCCCATCACAGCGGTAAAGAAGACCATGCCCAAGACATAGGCCACAATCCCCCAGAACTTCGACCCAGCTGGGACAATGCCTGCCAAGATTTGGGCCACAATCTCACCGACCCCGGCGTTGACAAAGATCACACCCAGGGCAGCGAGCAGTTGGGGCAAGATACTGGTCGTGCCGACTTGCTGGGTCATCCGATCCGTCTCATAGAGGGCCTCCTTGGCTGAAGGCTTAAAGAGAGCCAAGGCGACCAAAGTTCCCAAGAGCGAGCCAATCCCAATCGAGGAGGCACTGGACTCTGGAATCAGTCGGGCCACAATGACAGCGGACAGGGCCATGACCAAAACCGGTAAGAAAAGTTTCCAGCCAAAACGCTTAGCAGCTGCTTCCTGCTTAGCCTTGTCTTCAACAAAGGCCGTCCCTGCACCGAATTGCTTGAACAAGGTGATGACACCCAAGAGGACCACCAAGATCCCAGAAACCAGACCAGGTAAGAGGCGGCCAAAGACAAAGAGCAAACCTAGAATGGCCCAAAAAGCTGCGGTCCCCCAACGCTTGGGATTCGTTCGATCCTGAGCCCCTTGGTAGGCAGAATAGAAGAAGATCAGACCAGACAAAATAAAGAAAAATTCTAAAACATAGCTAAATAATACTTCCATGGTCATTAGTCCCTTCCTCCTTTATCCGACTTAGAATAGCCATTCAACCGGTCCAGCCGGCGGTCAAAGATATAGTTTGAAAGCAGGCCAAAGACGAAGGCTAGAAAGGCAACAACTAAGGAAGCCATGGCAATCTCAGCAGCAGCAACAGGATAACCCAAGGATTCCATGGTGCCGACAATGAGCAGGGTGCCCGCTGCGCCAACGAAACCATTCTGGGCAAAGAAGTTCCCGATATTCTCCATGGCAGCCGACTGGGCCTTGATTAATTCCAGGCTCTTAGCGTCCGTCTTTTGGTAACGAGCCTTGGCGGCAGACTGGGCCATGGGTTCCACTAGGGGACGGACGAAGGCGGGGTGGCCGCCCAAGCGAACAGAAATAATCCCCGCCACTTCCCGGATCAAGAGATAGAGGCTGAGAAATTTCCCTGTCGTCAAGCCTTGGATGCGGTTGACCAGGCGGACGGCTTGCTCCTTCAAGCCGTAACGCTCCGACAGGCCCACAATGGGAAGGGTTAGGACAAAGAGCGTGACCAAGCGGTTGGCCACAAAGGCGTCCCCCAGGCTGGTCAAAAATTCAGTAATGGACATCCCAGAAGCAAGAGCGGTAACAGCAGCTGCAATAACCACCACCGCAATGGTGTCCAACTTCAAGGCAAAGCCGACCACAATGATCAGGATGCCCAGTAAGGGTAGATAGGACATAAAATTTTCCTCCAATTGTAATGAATTCTTTAAAATTTGTCTCTTGATGGGCATCCGTTTTGCTTTTTGAATTTGCCCCTTGAAGAGCCATGGCTAAGGGTCAACTTCAAAGCTCCACTCCTGCTCAAAAAATAACCTGTATTGATTTCTTGATTACTAGCCATCAACATTAAAAAATTCAAATTTTTTATAAAATCTACTTATTATTATAACACTTTAGGAATAGCTAACATAATATTAATTGCTAAATTTGTTGTAACAGTATAAAAATGCTTCAGTAAGGTTTTAAGTTAGCTACAAAAAAAACGCATTGGGACAGGAAAATTGTCACACAATGCGCTTGTTTCATGTGCTTCTTAGATTTTATATGCCGGTCATTTTATAAAATAGCCGCCGCTGATAAGACCATGGCCGTTGCGACGGCGGCTCCCATACAAGTTGGGGCCACTTTGAACAAGAGGCGGCGGTAGAGGGCGCGCTGGCTGTCTTGGCAGTAAGAGCCAGTCGCCAAATAGAGGCTACCCGTATCGGAGAAAGGCGAAGCTCCTGTTGAGAAGCCGCCCACAATGACCAAGCAGGCCAATAGAAGAACTGGCCAACCCGTCGCACCCGAAATGGCAGCCAAGGCTGGGAAGAAGAGGGGTGCTAGGACGCCGATGGTTGAACTGAAGATCGACATCAGGCCACACAGAACCGTTAGGACAATCGGAATCGTTAGCTTAGGCATGTAAGAGATCAGCTTGGCCATCTCTTCCGTGATGCCCAGCTCAATCCCCAGACTAATCAAGAAGGTCATCCCGCAGGCCACCCAAATCGTCTGCCAAGGAATCTGGTCAAAGACCTTGTCCCGGGGCGCCAAGTTCATCATATAGGCAATAATCCCGAAGATGATAGTCAAGAAGCTGAGGTTGATGTGTTCACTAATAAAAGTCAAGGTTGGGAAGGCGTCGGTAAAGTTGGTAATCATGGCGGGAAGCAAGAGCACCACAGCAAAGCAGGCAATCAAGGCCAAGGTTTGTTTTTGCTTGGAAGTAAAGGCTTGAGGGGGATCAATTTCTACACTCTCTTGACCGTAACTGTAGTGTTGCCAGAGACTAAGCCCGGCAATAAGCACCAGGGGATAGAGGATCGACACACCGAAAATCTTCCAAGTCATCTCAGCCGCCTGGTCAGCAAAGCCCGATTCAGAGAGAACACCCAGGATGATTGCACCGTGAGGACCAAAAGGAATATTCCCGCCATTCATCCCACCTAGGATAACGGAGATGGCAGCCACTGTCTCATTCATCTTAGTCTGCCGGCAGAGCTGGAGGGCAATGGCTCCGACAATCGGCACAGAACCCCAAGTCCCTGCCCCCAAACCAGATAAGAGGGCTGCAGTCAGATAGAGGCCCAAGGGAATAAGCGAGGTATGGTGGCGGAAGCGGTAGATCATGTGGTGGCCCACCGCTTCTAAAGTTCCATTCATCTTAGCGAAGCTGAAGAAGAAGGAAACTCCAAAGATCACCATGAATAACTCAATCGGCCAGAGCGCAAAGACTTGGTCCGTCGTAAAGCCAAAGACGAAGACAGCTAACAAGTAAGCGAAGGCAACCGCGACAAGACCTGCGTTTAAACGGAAACGCTCCCCAATCGCAATTGCCAAGATAATGGTGCCAAAAATAATAAGACTATTCATTTACATTTCCTCCTATTTTAGAATATTCAGACGAATCCTCAAATAAAAAAGCACCCTTCAAGAACCTCTGCGGTCCTCAAAGGGTGCGCTAGCACGGTACCACCTTTGTTGCCAGGCAAAACTGGCCAACTCTCTTCCCCTAGGGGAATGCCGGTTAATGGGGGCACCAGATGCTGGCATTGAGCACTCAGACTGAGTCATCGGCTCATCCTAAAAGTCGAGTTCACCAGCTTATCAGGTCCCCTTCCAGCAAACAGGGACTCTCTAGGCTGACGAGGACTGGCTACTACTACTTCGTCATCGTTTCTTTATGAAATTATCCTTATAATAACACAGTCTAAGAGATAGTCAAGCTAATTTTAATCTTTTTTTAATTTTACTAGCCTTCGCCACCGGTTACACCGAGTGCTTCCCCGGTAATGGCAGCTGCCGCATCGGAAGCCAGGAAGTAGACAGCAGAAGCAATTTCATCGGCTTCCAAGAGACGTCCTAACCATTGGCCGCCGATAATATGGGTCTTGAGCGCTTCATCTTCACTCGTGCCATCTTCCTCAGCCAATTTAGCTAATTGATTGTCGATCAACTTGGTGTGGGTTGGGCCAGGCAGGACACAGTTAGCGGTAATCCCATCCTGGGCGTATTCCTTGGCTACCACATTACTGAAGCCAATTTGGGCGGACTTAGCCGCACAATAAGCGGACTTGTATTTATCCGGGCGACGGCCGTGGCCTGAGGAAATGGTAATAATCCGGCCCTTAGACTGGGCTTTCATAGAAGGTAGGGCATACTTGATGCAGAGGAAGGTCCCTCCCATAATCACATTAAAGACTTGTTGGAATTTCTCATATGGGAAGTCTTCAACGGAAGAAATGTATTGCATCCCTGCATTGTTCACGAGCACATCAATGGCCCCACGCTCGTCGATAATCGCTTCCATCACAGCTTTGACCCGGTCTTCCTTCGACACATCGCCCCCAAAGCCTTGTGCCTGACCGAGCGCTTGGGCAGCTTCTTCAGCGGCTTCCTGGTTCAGGTCCAAGATAGCCACCCAGTCTCCAGCCTTAACAAAGTGCTCAGCAATAGCATAGCCAATCCCCTGGGCTGCTCCTGTTACAACTACTGTACGTTCACTCATCTAAATAGCCTCCTTTAAGCTTGACTATGGTCTTCCGCACGTTTCCAAACTAATTGGTCTTCAGGTTTGAGTCCGTTATAAATCTTTAATTTGCCATCTACAATTTGGGCCACGCGAGGTTGGGACTGACCGAGCCAGGTTGGGTTCATGGAGACATCCATATGGTGGGTCAATTCCCCCTTGTCTTCATCGATTTCATAGCGCCCGGAATAGGCCAGATAGCCCTCAGCAGCTTGGGCCATTTCGTCCTGGGTCCCCTTGTGGAGATCCCCTGACGCATAGGCTGGCCGTCCTTGGGCCATGATTTGGGCGGACATATAGCCATCCGGTGTATAGAGGATGAAGCCCTTAGCATCCTCACCTAAAGGATAGACCACTTGACCGGACGCATCAGTCGTTTGATAGGATATCAATTTCCAAGCCCCAATCACTTGGTCACGCATCGATTCTGTCATGAAAATTCCCCCTTGTTTTTTTCAATATCACTTTCATTATAGCACGCTTTATTCAAGAGGGGCGGGTTTTATTATTCTATAAATACAATTACCCTAGTCCATAAAGTTTTTCTGCATTGGCATAGGCGATAGCTTCGAGGTCCTCTTGAGCCAATCCAAAATTAGCCAGATAGTCCCAAGCATTGTCTCGGATCACATAAGGATAGTCTACCGACCAGACAATCCGTTCCGCGCCAAAGTAATCCAAGCAGAGCTTAAAGGGGCCGTCATAGAACATCCCACTGGGCGTATAGTAGAAATTATGCTTGAGATAATAGGCAATATTGTGGTCCAAGTGGGTCAGGTCCACTGGCAGGTTCTCATCCAAGCGCTCGAGGAAGTAGGGCAGGCCTTCTCCCCAGTGGCCGGCAACCAATTGGAGTCTGGGGTAGCGGTCAAAGCAGCCTGAGAGAATCAAGCGCAGCATGTGGACCCCCGCTTCATAGTGCCAGCCCATGCCATGGCCAGACAAGACATTCATAACTTGGTCCGACCACTTCCCTTTATAATAGGCCTTGAGCACGTCCTGCTTGATCTCACCCGGATGGATCTGGAGGGGCACGCCCAGTTCTTCCGCCTTGGCAAAGATTGGATCATAGCGGTCATTATCGAGGAATTCTTCCTGGAAAGTACCCTGGAGCAGAGCCCCTTTGAAGCCCAAGTCTTTGACCGTCCGCTCCAATTCCGCTGCAGCCGATTGAGGCTGGTCCACCGGTAAACAAGCCAGTCCATAGAAGCGATCGGGGTGCTTCTGACAGGCCTCAAACAAGTCATCATTGGCTTGCCGGGCCAGGTCGACAGCCGCCTCTCCTCTTAGATCCATGGGGCTGTTATTGCCATAGCTCAGAATTTGCACCGAAACCCCGGCCTGGTCCATATAAGCTAGACGTTTTTGGTCTAAGTCGACAATCGGTCCCCCGGTCTCAACCATCTGATTCAGATATTCAGAAACAAAGGAAGCCTTGGCCTCCTGCTCAGGCGATAAGTCGGCCTGGTTCAAAGCCTGGTACTGGTCGTTGATAGCTTTTGACATATAGTGTTCTTCTACCGTAATTAATTTCATTTCTCCCACCCTTTCTACTTACTATTATAGGTAAAATAGCCTCAAAGGCGAAAGAGAAAGCTAAGTCTGCTATAATTAAAAGAAAAAAAGAAGGTGCCCCATGACCCATATTCTCAAAGACTGGCTCGACTATCTCAGTGCCCACGGGGTCGGCTACTGGATTGCCGGCCTGCTCAGTTTTCTCCTCCTCCTTGCCCTCTACTTCCTCTGCCGTAAGCTTCTCCATCGCTTCAACCGAGACCATTCCCTCTCCCTCCTGCTCCAGTCCATCCTCAACTGGCTGGCATCTTTTGTTTTTATTATTTTCTTTATTTCCTATTTTTCTCAGTCTCGCTGGTTCTTCAACCCCCTCTTCAAGCTTGGACAAACGGATGTCTCTACCTTCCTCCTCTTCTCAGTTGGCTTTGCTATTCTTTTAGCCATCCGCTTCGTCAATGGGGTCAAACGCTTCCTCTTGCCTTCCATCTTCCGCCGTTATGACATTGATCCGGGAGCCCAGGCGACCATCACCACCCTCTTCACCTATATTGTCCTGATAGCAGTGGTCCTAGTCACCCTCAAGCAGCTCAACTTCGACCTGACTAGCCTGAGCGTCTTCGCTGGCGTGATCGGGGTGGGCGTCGGCTTCGGCATCCGCAATATTATGAACAACTTCATCTCCGGTTTGATCATCCTCTTCAGCCGGCCCATCCGCGTCGGCGACCTGATCGAAGTGGACGAAACCGTCGCAACGGTTGAAGAAATCCGCATCCGCGAGACTATTGTCCGGACCCGCCGCAATGAGCGGATGCTGATCCCTAATAGCTACTTCCTCGAGAACTCCTTCGTTAACCGGTCCTATGGCGATCCAGAAATCCGTGTCACCGTGTCTGTCGGCATCGACTATGATTCAGACCTCCAACTGGCCCGCCAACTCCTCCTCCAGGCCCTGAAGAACGTCCAAGCCCAGTATCCAGAAATCCTCGATGAACCCAAGGCCCGGGTCTTCCTCACCGAATTCGCGGACTCTTCCATTAACTTTGAGCTCTGGTTCTGGCTCAGCCAACAAAACAACGAGCGCGAACAAATCATCACCACCGAAATCCACTATGAAATCTTCAAACTCTTTGAAGCAGGCGGCATCGAATTCCCCTACCCCCGCCAAGACGTCCGCATCCTCAACCCTATGGATAACAAAACAGACAAAGAGCATACATCCGATGATAGCCAGTAAAAATGACATAGAAATAGCCTTGCCTCTCACTTCATAAGAAGGAGGGACAAGGCTATTTTTATATCAAGAGCAAACTATTCAACTGGCCTCTTGCGGAAAATCTTTTCAATCAGCTGGTAGATTAAGAGCAAGCACAAGGCCCCAGCTGTGTCCAAGAAGACATCTTCCAGCAAACCTGACCGGTTAACCGTAATCGTTTGGCGGAGCTCATCAAAGGAAGCAAAACCAAAAGTCAGAGCCAGGCTGAGCAAGAAAGTCAGGCCCCACCCCTGGCAGTAGGGGCGGAGGGCCAGGTAGAGGAGGACCCCCAAGCTGCCGAAGAGCACAAAGTGTACCCCCTTGCGGATAAAAAATTCCACAAATCCTGCATAGGATAAAGCATCAACGCTAATTTTTTCTCCCGCATAAGTAAAGCGAATCGGCGCTAAGAGCCCAGCAAAAGGTTCACCCGCTAGCAGGCGGCGCAGGATAGGTTGGAGGCTCTGGGCTTCGTAAGGCATAGACGAAGAAAACCAGGTCCCTATAAAAACTAAAACAATCAAAGCTAGCGCTATCCAAGACAAACGCTTATCAGACATCACATCCCCTCCTCTCCTAAAGTTCCCTAAGTATAGCACAAGGGCCCTAGATAAAGTAAAACTTTTACTCAAAAAAAGCCGAACTCGGCTAATCGAGCTCGGCTGCTTCGACAACTAGAGGAAGTTGATAAAGCCATAAATCATAAAGATATTCACAAAATCAATGAAAAGGGCGCCGACGATAGAAACAGCCAGGAAGGCCAAGGGACTTGGTCCGTATTCCTTAGTAAGCTGCTGCATGCAGGCCATGGCATTGGAGGAAGACCCCATCCCGAAACCGATAAAACCGGCTGTCATCACTGCTGCGTCGTAATTGTTCCCCATCAGTTTATAGACCACATAGCGAGCAAAGGCGATGGTGATTATAGCTTCCAGGGCAATGATAATCAGCATTGGGATAGCCATATCGAGGATGGTCCAGAGCTCCAAGCCCACCATGGTCAGGGACAGGAAGATATTGAGGGAAATATCAGAGGTAAAGCCCAGCGCCTCATCATCTAGGATTGGCTTATCCCGAGCATCTGAGATATTCCGCACGGTAGCAGCCACAATCATGGGGCCGATATAGAGGGGGAAGCTGATTCCGCCTACCAAATAACCGACGAAGAAATTCAAGATCTTGGTCAGGAAGATCCCCAAAAAGATAACGACCAGGGTGCCATAAAGCATGACTGCAATCCGTTCCCCCGTCATCTTCTGCCGCTGGCTATGTGACTTGTAGCGGTCACCCGTATTGGCTGAAGCATCCGGATCCTTAGCTGAAAGATTGTGCTTCTTGATAGCCGTGGAAGCTACCGGCCCACCCGAAACCGAACCGAGGACAATGCCCAAGGTGGCGGCAATCACACCGACCGAAGTTGCCGTATCAAAGCCCAGAGCCTCAATGGAAGGCGAAACCGCTGCAGCTGTTCCTGGACCACCGACTAAGGCTGGCGATCCCAGTAAGAGGGCGAGAGGGCCTGGAATGCCGAAAGCCTTACCCAGACCTAAAGCCAGAAAATTCTGGACAAAGATGGCTAAAATCGAAACAAAGAGGAATTTACTGACAATCCCCTTAGCGCGAACCAGGGCCTGCAAACTCGCCTCAAAGCCGATGGTGGTAAAGTAGATCACCATAAAGAGCATGGCATATTCCGTATCGATCTTAATTACCATCAAATTAGCCAGCCTCAAAATCGTATTTACAATGGCGAAAATCAATCCCCCTACAATGGCTGGAGGCAAGGAGTATTCTTCTAGCTTGGGGAATTTATTGATGATCCATTTCCCAAATAAGAGGGTTAAAACAGCAAAACCCATGGACTGGATGCTATCAAATTCAATAGTTAGCATAAGCGCACCTCGCATTAATCAGTTTTATTTACTTACTATTTTATCATAATCTAAAAGAATTATGTTATAAAATATATCGTAAACAAAATATTTTTTTACTGATAAGGCGAATTGACGCATAACATTGAAATGAATTGCTTATTTTTGCTATAGAAGTGGCTGAACCATAACATAATACGTTAGATTATTTTACGTTTCGCAATAAAAAGAAAAGAGACTAGCCCTCCTAAGCAGTCTCTTTTCTCAACTTTGAACTAGCCCAAGCTAAATACGCTTGGCCTCACCCTATGCACTTTGCTCCAGAGGTCTATTTCTCCCGCCAGCTCTCTCAGTCTTGGTAGTCAGGTTCGGCTTGGCAGCTTTCCTGTCACTTCACAAGTCCCCGCCGCAGTCTGTCAGACTGGCTCTGCTGACTTGATCCAGTGAAGGAAAGCTAACTGCCAAGTCTCTCACCCTTTCTAGTTGGGTTCGAGGATGTAGAAAGGGCTCCTCTTCACAAATGGTCGTCGAAGACTTATAGCCTTCTCTGTCCTTTTGCTCCAGAGGCCCCTTTCTACACACATCTTCTCTCACCCTTTAGGACTGACTGGCTTCTTTGCCGGCGATCCGTCCGAAGGTGAAGATATCGGCTAGGGAGTTGCCGCCTAAGCGGTTGCCTGCGTGGATACCGCCTGCTACTTCACCTGCCGCATAGAGACCTGGGATAGCTTGGCCATCTGCATCGAGGACTTGGGCTTGGGTATCAATCCGCAGGCCGCCCATGGTATGGTGGATGGCCGGCTTGCGCGGCGTTGCATAGAAGGGGGCTTCCTCTACTTTAAGATCAAAAGCTCCCTTGTTGAAATCAGGGTCTTCTCCAGCTTCCACATAAGAGTTATATTTTTTCACAGTCTCTTCCAATTGCTCAGGATCCATATCAATCTGCCGAGCTAAATCTGCGACCGTTTCAGCCTTGTAGAGGGTCCCCTCAGCGACTTGCTGGTCGATCTTCTCCTGGCTGGTGTTATAGGCCGTGGCCTTGATGGGTTCATCCGCAATCAGGTAGAAGAGGCCGCCATTAGCGATCGCTGCGGCCGAAATTTCGTCCCGCGTGCCGAATTCATTGACGAAGCGCTGGCCTTCCTGGTTAACCATGAGGAAGTTAGCTGGCGGAACTTGGAGACCTGTGAAAAGGGCCCCTTTCTCTGGGTCACAAGTTGGGAGCATTTGGATCATCCCCATGTCCACTAGGTCAGCGCCGACTGCTTGACCAAGGCGGATGCCGTCACCCGTAATGGCAGGTGAGTTGGAGGTCTTGACGTCATCATCAATCCGTTCCCAGTAAGTATTATACTCTTGGAGCATGGGGGTATTGGCCCCAAAGCCACCCGTAGCTAAAACGACAGCCTGGGCTTCAATCCGCATGGGCGCGCCTTGGTAGGTCCCTTTTGCGCCGATGACTTGGCCTCGGTCGTCTTGGATCAGCTCAGTCACATCAGCTTCCGTATAAATGCTGCCCCCCTCTTTTTCGATAAAGCTCTCAAGGGTGTGGACATAGGCATAGCCTTCATCGGAACGTGGCTTGTGACCCCGCCGCCACATAGCCCCCACTGGCATGTCAACATGGTCGCGGTCGAAGTCGACACCAAGTTCAGTTAACCAGTTCACACTGTCCAAAACATTGTCTGTCAAGGTCTTAACCAAGTCATAGTTACCGTAAACTCGGTTGCCAGATAAGTCTGCACGTTTGCCACCCAAATAGGTTTGGATGCGGTGGAGGAGGACGGAGTCAAAGAGATAGGTCTCGTCCTCTTCACTGCTTTCGAGGTAAGTCTGGATTTGTTGGCGGAGTTCACGGAAGTCTTCTAAGTATTCGTCATCAATCTCTGATTCTGGCGTGGCTGCGATCTCTTCTAGCGTGTGCCCTTCACCTGGCAAAGCAGCAAACTGATTTTGCCAATCTGGATCAGCTGCATTCATAGGGCCACCTGTCCGCACAGTATTGCCCCCAATAGCTGGGAACTTATCCAGGACAATGACCTGCTTACCCTCTTGGATAGCAGCAGCTGCGGCAGCCAAACCAGCACCCCCGCCCCCAACCACGAGGACATCTGTCGTTTCTTCCAGGGCTTCTGCCGCCTGGTGTTGGACCTTGGGCCGGGCTCTCAGAATATCAGGATCAGCCCCCGCCTGGCGTACGGCCTCCGCTACCCCGTCAATAATCCCCTGGCTAGAGACTGTCGCTCCTGAGACCGCATCCACATTCAAGGTCTGGCCTTCGATAATGTCAGCCGGCACCTTGACGAACACCGGATTGGCAATCCCCTTACTCTCCGAACTGGAATCAACTTCGATCCGTTCAATCCGGTCTTCCGAGATTTCAACCTCCATAGGCAAGGCGCTGTTATGTCCAGCTGCTTCCACCTGGTAGGTCCCCGGCTGGTAACGCAATTCTTGATCAGTCATTTTGCTTCCCCTCTTTCGTGATTATTCTCACAATAAGAGTAACACATTCCAGGCAATTATTCAGTGTCCAAGCCTCCTAAAACAAAAAAGTAGCCGCACTGGTTCCCGGCTACTTCTCTTTGAATTAAAAAATTGACGATTAAGCTTTATCAGATGGCCCTTCCACGGCGCGGATAACATTGACCATTTCGATAGCTGCTTGAGCACACTCAGAACCCTTGTTACCTGCCTTGGACCCAGCCCGCTCGATGGCTTGTTCGATGGTATCGGTCGTGATAACACCGAAGAGGACAGGGAGGCCCGTCGCCATGGAGACCTGGGAGATACCCTTGGAGACCTCAGCACAGACATAATCATAGTGGGAAGTCGCCCCGCGGATCACAGCACCCAGGCAAATAATGGCGTCATAGCGGCCCGTCTCAGCCATTTTCTTAGCCAGCAAAGGAATTTCAAAAGCGCCGGGTACCCAGGCCACATCGATGGCCTCTTCCGCTACCCCTTCGCGCTTGAGGCTGTCCACCGCACCTCCTAAGAGTTTCGAAGTGATGAAATCATTGAAGCGGGAAACAACAATCCCCACTTTCATGTCATCAGTATATAAGTTTCCTTCAAATGTCGTCATTTTACTTGTCCTCCTTTAAGTCTAATAAGTGTCCCATCTTAATCTTCTTGGTCAATAGGTAGTTGGCATCATGGGCATTGGCTGGAATTTCCAGAGGCAGGCGCTGGCTAACCGGCATACCATTGGCTTCGAGTTCTTGGACCTTGTCAGGATTGTTGGTCAGCAGGCGAACCGATTGAACGCCCAAGGCCCGAAGCATCTGGGCCCCAAGATAGTATTCCCGGGCATCAGCAGGCTGGCCCAGGGCGAGGTTGGCTTCCAGAGTATCCAGACCTTCCTCTTGCAGGTGGTAGGCCTTGAGTTTGTTGACTAAGCCAATCCCCCGGCCTTCCTGGCGCATATAGAGAAGAACGCCCCGCCCCGTCTGACTAATCTGAGCCAGAGCCTGGTCGAGCTGGGCCCCGCAGTCACAGCGCTCGGACCCGAAGACATCCCCAGTCAGGCATTCCGAATGCAGGCGGCAGATGACGTCTTCAGCCTGGTCCAAGTCGCCCATGGTCAGGGCCAAGTGCTCTTGGCCGGTCAGGCGGTCAACGAAGCAGACCAGGCGGAAGTCTCCATAGCGGGTCGGCAGGGCCACATCCGCCTCCCGGTCCAAGAGCTGGTCATAGCGCTTGCGGTAGGCCTGGAGGTCTTGAATGGTTAGGAAGGTCAGGTTATGGGCTGCCGCAAAAGCTTTGAGTTCTGGGCCGCGCATCATCTGACCATTGTCTGCCATAATTTCACAGCAGAGCCCACAAGCCTCTAAGCCAGCCAGGCGCATCAGGTCAACCGTCGCTTCCGTATGGCCATTGCGTTCCAGGACCCCACCCGCTTTGGCCACCAAGGGAAACATATGACCCGGCCGGCGGAAGTCTTTAGGACGGGCCTCCCCAGCCACGACTCGGCGAGCTGTCAAGCCCCGCTCTTCGGCTGAAATCCCTGTCGTCGTAGCCACATGGTCGATAGAAACCGTGAAGGCTGTCTGGTGGTTGTCGGTATTGTGGGCCACCATGGGCTGAAAGTCGAGTTTTTGGGCGATATCCTCGCTCATCGGCATGCAGATCAAGCCCTTTGCCTGGCTAGCCATGAAGTTGACATTGTCTGTGGTCGCAAATTCGGCAGCACAGATCAAGTCCCCCTCGTTTTCACGGTCCTCATCGTCCATGACAAGCACCAGCTTGCCTGCTTTAAGGGCAGCTAATGCCTTTTCCACACGTTCTTTAAACATCCTTGTCCTCCTCCTAGAATCCTTGCTCGCGCAAGTATGGCTCGGTCAGGTCAGAAGATTCTGCCTTAGCCATAAAACGTTTCACATATTTGCCAATCATATCGGTCTCAATATTGACCCAGTCGCCGACCTTCTTCTGTGGCAGGTTGGTCTGGTCCAGGGTGTGGGGAATGACCGACACCCGGAAGCCCCCTTGGTCGACTTGGACCAGGGTCAGGCTGATCCCATCAATGGCCACACTGCCCTGGTTGACCATATCGTCCAAGAGGGCTTTGCCTGCCCTAAAATCATAGACCACCGCATTGCCCTGGGGACGGATGGCTTGAACCTGGGCCTTACCATCAATATGGCCCGAAACAAAGTGGCCACCAAAACGGTCCGAAGCTGCCATGGCCCGTTCCAGGTTGACGCTAGACCCGCGCTCGAGCTGGGCCAGGGCGGTCATCTGCCAGGTCTGGGGCATCACGTCAACCGTGAAAGAAGAGCGGTCGAAATCGGTCACGGTCAGGCAGATGCCATTGACCGCCACACTATCCCCTACTTGAATTTCCTCCAAAACCTTGGCGGCCCCAATTTGGACCACGCAGGCCCGGGAAGACTTCTTGATGGCCTTGATCTTCCCCACTTCTTCAATTAATCCGGTAAACATCCACTCACCACCTTACTTTCTATCAAATAATCTTTACCGACTCGGGACCAGGCAAAGGTTTCCAGCTGGATGGCCTGGTCCGGCGTCTCAACACCTTGGCCAGCGACCGGCGACATGGCCTGGCCACCGAATAGCTTAGGAGCGATATAAGAATGGACTTCATCCACTAAGCCCAGCGCCAAGGCTGACCAGGTCAGTGTGCCCCCTGCTTCTAAGAGGACGCTATCCAGGTCCATCTTCCCGAGCTGGGTCATCAATTCGGCCAGGTCTAAGTGACCCTGGCGACGCCCCAATTCGATGATGCCACAGCCCGCTTCCCGGTAAGGGGCTTGTCGGTCGGCATCCCGGCAGGTCGTTGCCAGGTAGGTAGGTACTTGGTCAGCGGTCTGGACGACTTGACTGTCTAAGGGCGTTCTGAGCTCTGAATCGCAGATAATCCGGACCGGGTCCTTGCCCCCATCCAGCCGGCAAGTCAGGAGGGAATCATCAGCCTGGATGGTATTGACCCCCACCATGATCGCTGAAAGCGCATGGCGGGTCTGGTGGACACGCTGGCGGGCTTCCGGCCCCGTCACCCAGCGCGAAGCCCCCGTCCGTGTGGCAATCTTACCATCCAGGGTCATAGCGTACTTGGCCACCACATAGGGCTTGTGGCTGACGATAAATTTCTCAAAGACCCGGTTTAAGTGCTGGCATTCTTTTTCTAGGACGCCAACTTTAACTTCCAGACCCGCTTCCTTGAGGGCTTGGACCCCCTTACCTGCAACCTTGTCATGGGGGTCTAGGGCTCCGACAACTACCCGCTGGATCCCACTTTCAATCACAGCTTCCGTACAAGGCGGGGTCTTCCCATAGTGGCAACAAGGTTCCAAATTCACATAAAGCGTTGCCCCCTCTGGATCTTCTGTGCAGGCAGCCAAGGCTTCCCTCTCCGCATGGGGCTTGCCGTAAGCCGTGTGGTAGCCCTGACCTAAGACCCGGCCCTCCTTAACGATCACGGCCCCCACTAAGGGATTCGGATTAACCCAGCCCCGACCCTTTTCAGCCAGGTCTAGAGCTTGCTGCATCCATTCTTCATCTCGCATCGAAACACCTCCAAAAAAATAATGCCTTGAATAGAGCTATCCAAGACATTACAAAGAAAAGATTTAATTTGGCTAATAAAAAAATACTCTGAAACGATCATTATCATTTCAGAGCATTCAAAAGCGCTAATTTCTTCTTTCGATCTTCTTTCATCCAGACTATACTGTCGGCTTTGGAATCTCACCAAATCAACCTTGCGGCTCGTGGGCTTTACCACCGGTAGGGACTTGCACCCTGCCCTGAAGATAGATATTCAACTGCCTATATTATAGCCAGCCCCCCTAACAAAGTCAAGGCATATGCTGGAAAGGCTTACATCAAGCTTGACAGGCAGGGTCGAACTTTCTTGAAACAAGCGAATGCTTCGCTCTTATTCTGACTTGCTCCAGTCATCCAAGTCTAAACGCTCTTGCTCACACCCTATCTAGTCGGGTTCGCAAGAGCAGCTTTGGAGTGCTTTCGCAAGTTGGAAACGTGCAAGTATAGCTTGCCCTTATTCCAACTTACTCCAAGCATCCAAAGCTAAGCGCTCTTGCTCACACCCTATTTTCAAAACGTCCTCGAATTTGCTCTTGGTGGTCGAGGATATCCCAGCTTTCGTCGGACAGGTGGTTGATAGTCTGCCAATCGCGGAGGTCGGAAGCCTGGCCTTGGTCGGGCAGAATGGGCCGCTGGTAGAGGGTTTCGGCCAGGGTGTTCTGGACCGTGTCTGAGAGCAGGTAGTCGACAAAGTCCTGGGCCAAGTTCAGATGCTTAGTCCCCTTGGCGATTCCGACTCCAGCTGGCAGGTATAGAGTGCCTTCCTCGGGGTAGATTAATTCCAGGTCGGCCCCATCGGCAATCAGTTGTTGGGCTACGGCCTCTGTTGATAAGCCGACCGCGATTTGGCCTTGGACCAGGTCCTGGTTGACCTCCGAGGACTCCTTATAGATCTGGGCTTCCTGGCTAGAGTAGAGCCGACGCACATAGGCCCAGGCCGCATCCGACTGGTAGCCCCCCTTGGCCAAAAGAATCGTCACAAGCTGGGAGAAGCCGCTTGACGAAAGGCGGGGGTCTGCTAGACCGAACTTTCCTTTAAGGGCAGGATGAAGCAGGTCTTCATAGGAATGGATGGTCAGTCCCTGGGTTAACTGGCGGTTGGCTAGAATTACCGTCCCTTCCATGGCATAGGGGGTGTAGGTCTGGTCCTGGGACCGGTAGATGCTAGGCAGGGCCTCAGCTCCCTTGGCCGCATAGGGAATAAAATAATCCCGGTTGGCTTCGTACCAGAGCGTCGCCCCACCGAAGACTAGGTCCGGCTTGGGCTCTCCCTCTCCTGACTTGAGCCGGTCAAACAGCTTGCCCGTCGAATCTTGGACCAGGTCAACCCGGACCCCATAGGCTTGTTCGAAGGCTGGGACCAGGGTCGCCAGGACGCCCTCCGAATTAGGTGTGTAAATCACAAGATCAGCAGGCTCTGCTTCTAGTTTTTCTGGCCGCCAAAAGAGAGACAGAAGCAAGATAAGCGCCAGGCCTATAGCCAATCCGACCCCAATCTTAGTCTTACTTTTCATCCCCTATCCCCTTCCTAAAGGCAGTGGGAGTCATACCCACATACTTCTTAAAGACCTGGTCAAAATAATTATAGTCGGAGAAGCCCAGGTCAGTAGCCAGGTCTGCAATCCGAATGTCCGAATGGGCCTCTAAGACCTGGACGGCTTGAGCAATGCGGTAGCGCTGGATATAGTCGCTCAGACTAACGGTCAGGCTGGCCTTGATCTTGCGGTAGAGGTAGGATTCGCTGTAACCCAGAGCGTGGGCCATCCGTGCCATGGTCAATTTCTCCTTGAAATGGGCGTGAACATAAGCGAGGACCTCCTGGACGAGGGCATCACTGTCTGCGACGAGTCCAGCCAGGAGTTCATCTGCTAGGCCTTCCCCTCCAGCTTCGGGCTGCAGCCGGTCCAAGGCCGCCCGGACAGAAGCCAAAAGTTCCCCTTCGTCGATAGGCTTAGTCACAAAGTCCACCACCCCATAACGGATGGCTTCCTTGGCATTGGCGAAGTCATTGTAGCCTGAGATAATAATTTTCTCAAAAGATTGGTCAGCGACCGCGTCAAACATCTCGAAGGCTCCCATGACCGGCATGGTGATGTCGGTCAGCACTAAGTCGGGCTGGCTATTGCGGATCAGGGCTGCCCCCTCCTGGCCATTGGAGGCCTCTCCGACCACCACGGATCCCAGCTGGGCATAGTCCACCCCGTAGACAAGCCACTTACGAATCCATTCTTCATCTTCAACAATCACAATCCGGTACATGATCCGGCCTCCTTATCCAATAGATTAGACAAGCTCCTTGGTCCAAGTCTTTAACTTCTAGCTGGGCCTCAGGGTAGAGATAGCGCAGGCGCTTGATCGAATTCATCAAGCCATGCTGGCCACGGTTGTTGGCCAAGTCTGCCGCTAAGTGCTCACGCGCTTCCTGGCTAAAGCCCGGCCCATTATCTGCCAGACAAAAGAAGAGACGCTCATCCTGGCAGCCCACGGTCAGCTCAATCCGCAAGTCCGGCCGCTGGTCCCGCCCATACTTGATAGCATTCTCGATAGCCGAAAGCAGGAAGAGCCGGGGAACCTGGACCTGGTCCAGGGCTTTCGGACAGCTAATACGATAAGAAAACTGGGGAAAGCGGACCTGGGTCACCTGGAGATAGTGGTCGATCACCTGCAAATCCTCAGCCAGGTCTGCATCCGCCATCTTGCCGCCCATGGAATAGCGGAGAATCGTTGTCAGTGACCGAATCAGCTGGCTGCAGACTTGAGGGTCGAACTGGCTGGTAATCCGGATGGTCTCCAGGGTATTGTAGAGGAAGTGGGGGTTGAATTGAGCCTCTAGCATTTTGCGCTCATAATTCAGCTTGTCCCGCTCCAAGTCAATCTGTTCATTGTTAAGCTGGCGGATCCGCCCCAGCATCTGGTTCATAGCCTGGGCCAGGTAGGCAAATTCCGCCTCATAGTCCCCCTGGAGGCGGTCCTGGTCCCCCTGGGAAATCAACTGGGTCTCGCCCACCAAGCGGTCAATGGCCCGGCTATTATGCTTGGCCAGGTAAGCCGCGAAGTGGTTGGTCAAGCCCACCATCAGTAGGATCAAAAGCAAGAGACCCGCCAGAGAAACAGCCAAGAGGGAAAGAATGGGCAGGAAGAGAATCTGAGTCTGGAGCTGAAAGCCGCTGGGTAGATGCATCTGTTGGCTAAGATAGAGCTGGTTGTTGGCCAAGGCAAAACGCCTGCTGTTGTTCGGGTCTATCTCCAGGCCAGCCTGATCAGTCGCCAGGACCCGGCCATAGGGATTGCGGAGGACATAAGAAGCCGCGTAAGGGTGCTTAGTTTGGACCAGGTCTGTTCCTTTGATCAGGTAAACGGCAATCTTATGAGGCTGGCGGCGGTAGACCATCAAGTAAGGCTGGCCCGCCACATCGAAGTAGGTTAGCCGGCCTGCCCCCTCCTTAGATTGGACCAGGAGCTCGCGGTAGGTCTCCGGAAGCTTTTGGCCAGCTACAGTATTAAAGACCTCTCGCCCGCTCCCATCGAACAAGAAGAACTGGCCCTCCAACTCTTTTTCCGCCTGGGTCCGGTAGAAGCGGTAGGCCAAGTCGCGGTCTGCCCCCTCCGCCCCTAACATCTCTTGGAGAATCTGGTCCACTCCCGCCAAATCATCAGCAAAAGCCGCTTCGATTCTCGCCGTATCCCGCCGCAGCTGGGTCGTCTGTTCAATATAGGCATAGGCCATAAAGACGAGAACAAGAATTGTCGACACCAGGACCACCAAGAGCGTCCCAATCCGCACCATATCTCGCTCCAAAGATTCCCGAAATGTCTTAGCCATCAGCCCACCTCCTTGCTTATCTAGTATAGACCATTTAAAAGAAAAAACACGAATTAAATTTCATTGGTTTCAGGGAAACGGCATCTTCTTCGGTGCTAATGCCGGTAGCGCTTGTGATTTGGTATTACCTCTCACCTCAATGCCGGTGGAGGAAAAAAAGTCCTCTTTGATTTCTTTACTCAGCCCCAAAGAACAAAAATTAAAGCAGACGGATGCCCACCAACGCTATTTGATAACAATATAAAAACAGAAATTCCATCTTTTAAGACAGAATTCCTGTTCCGATTCGCTTAGTCTTTGACCTTATAATCCGATTCATCGAAGCCGAGCAGGAACTGGGCCACGATGGTAACAACAGTCACAATCAAAATAGTGATGATGGCTTCCACCAAGTAGGACTGGTCCTTAGACACCCACATGGGCAGGCTCAAGAGGGCTGGTGTAACATAGATAAAGGCCTTCATCTTCATCAAGCTAGCGAAGATCCCACCAGCGCAGGCACCGATCATGGAAGCGTACATCGGTTTTTTCAGTGGGAGATTAACCCCGTACATGACAGGACCGGTTGTCCCACCCAGTAAGGCAGTCAGTCCGGTTGAAAAGGCCAGGGACTTCAATTCCTTGTTCTTAGCCCGCAGACCGATTGCGAGACCAGCAGCGGCTTGGGACATGTTGGCGCAGAGGGCAACCACCCGGATAATGGGGTCGTAGCCTTGTTCCGCCACCAGGGTGATAGAGATGGGGCTGAGCGACTTGTGGACCCCGATGGAAACCAACCAAGGATAAGCAGCAGCCAGGAGGGGAATGGCGATGAAGCCAATGTTGTCATAGAGCCAAACCGAACCGTCTGCAATCACATGAGACACCCAGTCGCCGACCGGACCGAAGACAAGGAAGGTCAGCGGTGCCGTGACTAACATGGTCATCAGTGGGACGCCGAAGACCTTGATCATGTCAGGGATGTACTTACGGAAGAAGCGCTCAATGTAAGACATCATCCAGACCGTCAGAAGGGCCGAAACCAGGGTCGTGTCATACTCAATCAGGGGAATATGGAAGCCCAGGAAGTTGACGTCCGTCCCCGCTTCAATCATCTTAACCCAGGTAGGGTGGACGGTCATCAAGCCCATGAAGGCGCCCAGGTAGCGGTTAGCCCCGAAGACCTTGGCGGCCGAGAAGCCCACATAGCCGGGCAGGAAGTAGTAGGACGTATCGAAGATAAACTTGAGGAAGATGTACAAGCTATCGTCCTCAGCCAGGACCCCTGTTAGGTTGAGGACCAGGACAATGACCTTGCCCAGGCCAGCCCCGGCCATGATTGGAACAACTGGTGACAAGGAAGCTGTAATGGCCTTAATAGCCTTGTTGAAGACGGATTCCTTCTTCTCTTCCTTAGCTTCTGCTTCTTCCCCTCCATCCATCATTTCCAGGACCTTCTCGTAGATCTCCTGGCGGTTGTTCTGGATGTGGAGGGTCAGCTGGTAGCCGTCCAGGTCCAGGGATTGGATGCCATCCAGGCTGGCCAATTGGTCCAATTTCACTAAGGAGAGGTCTTTGAGTTCCAACTCAATCCCCTCATCCACTAATTCGATGTATTTAATGTTGTCCGAGCCGGCTAGTGCAGCCAAAATGGCCCGGGATTCCTGTTCAAACACAAGAAAAACCTCCTCATAACTTCTATAGTTGAATTATAGAAGGAATGAAAAGGCTTAAATAGGGGAAAAGTAGGCTAGAATGTGGAAAATTCTATACTTTTTTGAAAAAATGTGCTAATGAGCATGCGTTCCGCTTTAATTTTTGGTCGTTATAGAGCCATGGCACCGGTTCGGGCCATGGTCCCTCACCTAGCGAGCTTCAAACGGCTAGTAACGGCTTACGCCGACTATCCATAATTCACATCTAGTCGGGTTCAGGCTAGCAGAAATAGCTCCTCTTCACCAAAATCCGCCGAAGACTTTCAGTCTTC
>NZ_JASPDS010000032.1:0-7985 GCF_030230715.1 Aerococcus sp. UMB1112A
TTTACAAACTTGAATGTTTGTGCTATAATATGAATATAAGTTCAGTTTGTATTATATCTCAAATTGAAAAATAATTCAAGCACTATTGTTCGTATTAAAAGTTATAAATGCACATTAGTACAGGAGGTTAAAGTTATGGCTTTTGCGGATAGATTAAAGGATTTTCGTGAAAAAGAAAAGTTAAGTCAAGCCGATTTTGCAAAAATGATAGGAATAAGTACAAGAACTCTTGTACATTATGAAGACGGAGAAAGATACCCAAGAGATGTCGAGGTTTACAAAAAAATAGCTGAAGTTATGGACTGTGATTACAATTATCTTCTAGAAGAAAGTGACGAATTTTTAAATCGAGTTTATAACATGGGTGGCAAAAGAGAATTAGAAAAAGCTAGAGCATTAACAGAAGGTCTAAGCTCTTTATTTGCTGGTGGAGAAATTTCTGACGAAGATAAAGATGCTGCTTTTGAAGCTATTACTCGTGCTTATTGGGAGGCTAAAAGAGAAAACAAGAAATACGGTCGTAAGAAAAAAGATTAGGTGATTTTATGAGCATGAATCGCTATATATATGATAAGGTTAATCGACTTATAAAAAAATATAAGACACGAGATCCTATCGAATTAATAGAAGCTTTGAATATTAACCTGGTATATCTACCTGAAACAAAAATACTTTTAGGAATGTACCATTATATTCAAAGGAACAGATTTATTTTTATCAGTAGTAACACAAATTTTAATAGAAAAACGATATTAGCACATGAATTAGGTCACGATCAACTACACAGAGATTATTGTGTGAGTGGCGGAGCTTTTCATGACCAAACAGTGCTAAACCCTACAAATAAATTTGAAACTGAAGCAAATATTTTTGCAGCTCATTTATTAATAAGTGATGAAGATGTCCTCGATAATATCAATGATCAAGTTTGTGATTATGAAATTGCTGGAAAATTAGGTGTGGATATAAATTTACTAAATCTAAAAATTTCTGAGTTAGCAAAAATGGGCAAGTTTAATAAACCAATTAATGTTAATACACCTCAGGGAGATTTTCTTAAAAACTATCGCCCTGAACATGATGATTATTATTAGGAGATTCTATGGGAATATTTATTGCAGGATATTTTTTATTAATTCTTTCTGGAATAGTTTTCTACTATCTCATCACTACCTACTCTGTAAAAATCTCAACATTTTTGATTGATTTTATAGTTGTAGGTTTAGGATTTTATATATCCATAAAAGATAAACTAGATAACAAATTAGCTATTCCCCTTTCAATTACAGTAGTAATTATTTATGGAATATTGCTAGTTTTAATAAATCAAAAGCTACAAAGAATTAGTAAACTTTTAAACTATATAATTGCTTTTATAGGATCATCAGTCGCCCTATGGTTGGCACTTGATTTTATTACAAACACTCTAGCCGCTTTTAAAATAATAGGTCAAACTTATCATCAATTACCAATAACAAAAAATATGATGATAAATTCCTTTATACATTATGTAATTGTATTCTTGATTAGTATTCCAGTGTTTAAAGGTAGAATGAAATTCATATTCGGAGGAAATTATGAGTAGAGAAATGGATAAAAATAAAGACGAAAATCAAGAAAGAAAAGAACTTCAAATTAGATCATCTGCTGCTGAATACTTGACTTTTATTGCAGCGAATGGTGATGATCAAGAAGCTATCGAAATTAGATATGAAGATGAAAATATTTGGCTAACTCAAAAGATGATGGCAGCTCTTTATGATGTAAGTGTATCGGCAATAAATCAGCATCTAAAAAAGATATTTGACGATAACGAACTAGACGAAAATTCAGTTATTAAGAAATACTTAATAACTGCAAACGATGGAAAATCATATAATACAAAGCACTACAACCTACAAGCAATTATTGCAGTAGGTTTTAAAGTAAATAACGAACGTGCAGTCCAATTTAGAAAGTGGGCAAACCAAATTGTAAAAGATTTTACAATTAAAGGTTGGGCAATGGATGATGAAAGACTCAAAAATTCTGGTACAAAACTTACCAAGGATTATTTTGAAAAATTACTTGTAAAAATTCGTGAGATTAGATTATCTGAGAGAAGATTCTATCAAAAAATCACGGATATTTATGCCACTTCTTTAGACTATGATCCATCTGCAAAAGCAACAAAAAGGTTTTTTGCAGCTATTCAAAACAAATTACACTATGCCATTCATGGAAAAACTGCAGCTGAATTAATTGTAGATAGAGCCAATCACAAAACTAAAAATATGGGACTTACTACTTGGGAAGGATCTCCAGATTCAAAAATTCATAAATATGATGTAGTCGTAGCAAAAAATTATTTAAACGAAGAAGAATTAAATCAAATGCAAAGAATTGTTTCATCATATTTGGACATGGCAGAACTACAAGCAGAAAGACATATCCCGATGACAATGGAAGATTGGGAAAAAAGATTAAATGGATTTTTAGAGTTATGGGATAAAGAAATCTTAAATGATGCAGGAAAAGTCTCTGCAGCTCTTGCTAAAAAACACGCAGAGAGTGAGTTTGAAAAATATAGAATTATACAAGATAGACTCTACAAAAGTGATTTTGATAAGTTCTTAGAACTTGAAGACAATACTAAAGATTTAGAATAATAACTTAAAATAGGGTCTATAAATAATTTTGTGTATCAACCTAAATCCTGATTAAAGGGTAAGGGTTGATACATTTTTTATGCTTCAATCATCATTGGTGTAGCTACAACTTTTTCTACATCAACATTTTTATCTTCTAGATTATCTTCAAAATTCCCATCATAATTTAGGGACGAAAAAAAGAGCAAGTGATTTTTCTTATCCACCTGCTCTAAATGTTTTTCCTGTTCAAAGACTTTAAATATTTCTTTCTATCAATTATTTAATTTCCATGATTCCGCCTTAGCTTTTGCATTGATAAGGTCAGAATAAAGTCCATTATTTTTAATCAGTTCTTCATGATTTCCACGTTCTACTATTTCTCCATCTTTTAAGACTAAAATCTGGTCAGCATTTCTAATTGTCTTTAACCTATGAGCAATCATTATTACTGTTTTATTTTTTGTTAATGATTCTATTGCTTCTTTAAGTTTATCTTCATTTTCTGGATCTATACTTGCTGTTGCTTCATCAAAGATTATGACGTCTGCATCTTTTAGCATAGCTCTTGCAATTGAGATTCTTTGTTTTTCTCCACCAGATAGGCTTGCTCCACCTTCCCCAATAATAGTGTCATATCCTTCTGGTAAAGCTTCTATAAATTCATGGCACCTCGCCTTCTTTGCAGCTTCTACAACCTCTTCATGGCTTGCATTTTGTTTTCCAAATTTTATATTGTTTTCAATAGTGTCTTCGAAGAGATAGACGTCTTGAAATACCATGGAAATTGAATTCATAAGGTTTTCTATCTTATAATCCTTAATATTCTTTCCACCTATTAAAATTTCTCCAGAATTTACATCCCAAAATCTCGCTATTAGATTACAAAATGTTGTTTTACCAGATCCAGATGGACCAACTATGGCAGTCATGGTATTTTCTTTTATCTCTGCTGATACATTTTTTAAAATTGGTCTATCATCATAAGAAAAGCTTACATTTTTAAAGACTATATCATGATTTTTTATAGGCTCTGTAATACTACCTTCTCTCATATCAGGCATAGAGTCGATAAAACCTACAGAATCTATGGCATTTTCGCAAGCTCTTAGGATTGCCATGTTTGATCCTGCCCCGATTAAGCCTTCAAAGATAATAAATGATGCCATAATCATAAGAATTGTTTCAGCAAGTGGAAGTTCACCAGATAAATTTAATTTTAATGATACATAGACCATAGCTACTGTTGTTATTCCCATTACAATTCTTTGGATAACTGTGTAAGGTGCTACAGATATTTCTAAATCTAAAAGTATATTTGATGTATCTTTTATAGACTTTCTTAAAGCCCTGTTATTTTCTCCACCAAGATTATAGGATTTTATAACCTGCATTCCTTGTAAAGTTGCTAATACTTCTTTTGTAAGTCTTGTTTGTGTTTCTGTCATTTTATCTGCATTAGCTGATGATTTTTTCTCCATCATTGATGTAACTATAAAGAATACTATTACACCTACTACTGCAACAAGCCCTACCTTTACATTAAATATTAAAGTTCCAAGGACAAAAACTAAAGTATTTAGAACTCCACCAAGTACAAGAACCAAAAGCATAGGCACCCACATTTCCGCTTGGGAAAGTGAAGATGTGGAAATAGTAGTTAATCTTCCTAGTGAAAAGCTTGAAAAGAAACCCATAGGAACTCTTTTTATTTTTTCTCCTATTTCTATCCTCTTATGAGCTGCCATAAAATATCCAGCGTGTGTTTGTGCCATTTGTGATGATTTTTGTGTCATTATCTTTCCAACAAGGGATATAACTAATATTCCAAGACAAACAAAGATAGCCTTATAGTCTAAAGTTTTAGAAAATATATTTACTAGCATATAGTAAATTGCACCAAACTCAAGGGCATTAAATACTGCGTGCAAAAATCCAGCGAGAATAGATTTCTTAATATATACCTGTTCTTCTTTTGAAAAATTCCATATCTTTTTAAACACATTAAGCATTTTCATCCCCCCTTAAATTTGCAGCATACATTTCCTTATAAAGTTCTGATGACTTTAATAGTTCTTCATGAGTACCATAAGAATTTAATTTGCCATCTTTAATGACAAATATCCTATCTGCATCAACAATTGTCTTTAACCTATGAGCGATTATTATTAAAGTTTTACCCTTAACTAGATTTGCCAAGGCGTTTTGTATGAGAGCTTCATTTTCAGGATCTATATAAGAAGTTGCTTCATCTAAAATTACGATTGGTGCATTCTTTAGCATGGCACGAGCAATAGATATTCTTTGTCTTTCTCCTCCAGATAGATGACCTCCACCTTCGCCAACTCTTGTATCATAACCATTAGATAGATTCATAATAAAATCATGGCAGGCAGATTTTTTACATACCTCTATGATTTCTTCGTCTGAGGCATTCTTATTTCCAAGCCTAATATTTTCCTTTATAGTCATATCAAAGAGGAAATTGTCTTGGGATACAAAAGAAATAAGTGAAGACAAGTTTTCGAGCGACACATCTTTTGTTTCTACTCCGCCAATTTTAATAGATCCCTTATCTACATTCCAAAATCCAGCAATAAGTTTTGCTATTGTGGACTTGCCTGACCCAGAAGGACCAACGAGTGCTGAAACATTAGATTCTTTTATTTCCATAGAAAGATTATCAATGACTTTCTTTTTTCCATCGTAAGAAAAGTCTACGTCTTGAAGTTCTATATTATAGGATTCTATTTTTTCTCCCTTGTCGATATTTTCTAACTCTCTTGAATCTAAAATCTTTCCTATTTCAGAAGTTATAGTTGATATTCTTGACATATCATCCATATAGTTCATGATTTTTAAAATGCTAGAAACTGTAGCAAAGGATAAGACGATTAAGGTAATTAAATTTCCTAAATCAATACTTCCATTTATATAAAATAAAATCCCAAAGGGTATGATTGTAATAATTCCCGTAGGAGAAAGTAATCTACCTATGGCAACCCTATTCATAGATTCACCCATCCAGTTATAATAAAAGCTTGCATTGTCATAAACTGCATCAGCATATTTTTTATAAGATGATTCGCTTTGATTAAAGGTCTTTATTACTTCTATCCCATTTATATACTCAACAATAGAATTATTCATGTGTTGACCAATGGCAACTGACTTCCCAAACATTTCCTTATAATGAGCATTCATAACAGACATCATAATAGACATTCCTACCACAAATGGAATTAGTGATAGCAAGGTCAATCGCCAATCTAAGCTAAACATATAAATAAATAATAAAACAGGTCCTACTAAGTTTGCCGTAAATTCTGGCACTAGGTGGGCAAGTGAAGTTTCCATAGAATCAACTTGCTCAACTATAATATTTTTTAATTCTCCAGATGATCTTGATAATACATCTCCCAATGGCATCTTAAAAAGTTTTTTGGAAATATCATTTCTAATTTCTCCTAATGAATTAAAGGTTGCAGTATGGGAAATACTTGTTGATATTCCTGCCGCCACTTCTTTAATAACAAATGTTATTAAAATATTTATGCATAGTGGAGTATATAAGCTCATATCCCTTATGCCATTAATCAAATTCACAATAATTTTCGCCATAAAAATATAAGAAAAAAGACCAGCCACTACTCCAATTATTGCCAGTAAGATTGACATAAAATATGATCCTTTTCTCTTTTTTACATATTGTTTTATTAGATCCATCAAATCCCCTCCTTAATAAATCTTCGTAATAATAAGATAGGTCTATCCATTCACTACTTTATAGATAGACCTGCCTTAAATTCAATTTATTAACCTATTCTCATTTAGCTTTTACACTATAAATATTGAAAAATTGTGGTGTACTTGTAAATTCATATCCCCCAATTTTGTCATTTCTATACAAAATCATTTCTTTTGAATAAGAAAGAGGCAAATCCATAGCGTTTTCGTTTGAATATACTATAGCTTTTTGTATATTATCTTTAATCTCCCCTTCGTTTGTAGAAGTGGAAGCCTTCTTTATTGCATCAATATATATGTTTGAATCAGAAAGTGCTTTTAACGGCATCAAATGTGGATCCATTTCAGTGATTGATTCTTGTAAGAACTTATGAGGTTCAGTATAAGAACCCTCTGTATTCCAGGTTGTCAAATGGAATTCTCCCTTTATACCATCTGTCCACCATGACATTTGATCTTTTTCAACTAGGTCAACATCTATACCTACTTCTTTTAAGTGTGTCTTTATTGCAAGTGCAGTTTCCTTAGCAAATACTAAATCTGACCAGTAAACATATTGAAGCTTTAATGGACTTCCGTCCTTTTCTCTAATTCCTGTATCTTTATTGAGTTTCCAACCCGCTTCATCTAGCAAGCTATTTGCCTTTTCAGGAGCATAACTATAATTAGTTGGATAATTTGCATCACAATAAGCTACATCTTTAGGGAATAAAGTTTCAGCTACATCTTCATATGAGTATGTTAAACTATCGACAATGTCTTTTTTGTTAATTGCATAATTAATTGCTTGGCGAACTTTTAAATCTTCTAACTCTTTTTTACTTGGATTTAAAATTAGATTCTTAGTCAAAGTCCTATTTTTATTGACTTCTCCAGTAACATCCTTAATTTCAGAACCTTTTTTGAAGTCATCATAATTTATTAAATCTGCTCCATAAATTAAATCTATTTCCCCCTTATTTAAGGCTTGAAGTCTTGAGGAAGCATCGGGAATATATTTGACAATAACTTCATCATAATAAGGTTTTTCCCCATGATAATTTTCATTTCTAACAAATTTTGTATATTCTCCAGATTTAAATTCTTCATATACATAAGGACCTGTTCCTATATTTTTGTTAAATGTCTCAAAATTTCCCTCAGTAAATGACTTTGGAGATGGCATCCCCAATACATTTTGGAAACAAAAACCATTTATATAAAATTTAGACGGATTTTCATAGTGAATAGCAATCGTATTATCATCAATAACTTCTGTTGATTTTATCTCTGCAACAGCCCTAATGCCTGCAAAATTAGGGTTTGACTTATCAAAATCTAATATCTTTTTTACTGCATCAGCATTAAAATCTTCACCATCTGAAAATTTTACCCCATCCTTTAATTTAAAGACTAAAGTTTTGCCATCATCTTTATATTCAAAGCTTTCAGCAAGTTTTGGTACAATTTCACCGTTTTCATAAGCTACTAGGGTTTCGTAAATTAAACCACAAGCCATATTATTTTCCTTATTCATTGTTAAAGTCGTAAGGTTTGTCAGTTCTTTAGCAGTACATAAGGTTAAAATCTTCTTGCTTTCATCTTTTGCGTCTTGGTCAAGCTCAACATTTT
>NZ_JASPDS010000033.1:0-6770 GCF_030230715.1 Aerococcus sp. UMB1112A
GTAAATGGTTTTTGCTTTGTTTGCATTTGGATGGTATCTCTTTTCCTTTGCCCAAGTTTTATATTCTTCTACAAATTCTTCTTATGTTTTTTCTAATACTAGGTCTTTATGCCACCATTTTTCTAGAAAGTCCAATAGTTTGTCTTTTGAAAAGTCTCCTGAATTATGTGGTATTAGTTTTTTTATGCCTGGAAATGTTTGATGTATTGTTTGATCTATGTAGTTCATTTGGTCGATTCTTAGCTCCATGTAATGTTGGTAGCTTCTATTTAATTCTTTTAGGATTCTGTAGTTCACTTCATCTATTTTGTATTCTTCTAATTCTTTCCAATACATTAGTCCATATTCTGCTATTTGTTTTGCATCTATCTTGTCGTTTTTTGCTTTTCTAAAGTTTAATGCTCTACAGAATTGTTTCATTTTTAATGGATTTATTACTGTTACAAAGTAGTCTTTATCTTTTAATTCATAAAGTATTGGGAGATGATATTTTCCTGTTGCTTCCATTGTTATTTTTACTTCTTCTTTTATTTTTTCTAGTTTCTCTAAAAATTTTTCTACTTCTGTTTTTTTAGAGAAACATCAAAGGGTTTCCAGATTATTTTGCTTCCTTGTCCTAATGCACAAACTGTGATTTTTTCTTTTGATATGTCTATTCCTACAGATATCATGTTTTTTCCTCTTTCTTTTTATTTTGTAGTTTCTACCTGCACCATTACACTCTTTTTAGCTTGTGACACGGGCGTTTTGCCCAACCTGCTTAACCGAATATGAATAATGAAAAGGTAGTTGACAGTTTTTGTGGCGGATGTTTCAACCCTAAAACAGCCTCGTCATACTACTTCTTCATTATACAAAAATAGTGCAAGATAGGAATTACTTCCTTTCTTACACTATTTATGGTACTAAAAAACAGCCCACAAAAATCTGTTTAAATCCTCTAATTGAACAAGTTATGATACTAGAACTGTAAACATTACATAGGAAGTAATAAGAGTGTTGGTAATTTAACACTATAAATAACTTGTTTTTTTCTTTCCTCTATTATTCCATGCTATTCTCCTGTAAATATCCCCACATATAGAGCAGTAGACAATACTTGAAAGGGCGTATTTACTGGAATAGATTCTTCTTTTCCCTTTGCCACTTACCATATTAGCTCGTCTATCCATTTCTTCTTAGACTTGCATGAAGATTTCTTTTGGTATGATCGCTTCGTGGCTATTTTCTATATAATATTGAGGTTCTTGATCCTCAATTTATTCTTTAATTATAATTAAGATATTTATCTAAATAGAAAAATGGCTTTTAGGATTTCTTCTAAAACCCCAAAACCATTAATTTCAACACTTTTATAGCCTATTATCTTATTTTCCTTGACATCAATACCACCGTCTCCACATGCCCTGAAGTTCCAAAGTTCCGTAACTTTTTATGATTAATTATACTGAAAGCAATTTGATATAATTCTTGTTTATTCATTTTCTTCTCCAATATTATTTAGCTTAATAATACATTATTCTTTTTTCAAAACACTAAGTTATTCAGTTCACCATCAAGAACTTTTATAGTTTCATTTCTTTCCTTATCCTCTTGATTGTCATATAAAAGTTGTTCAATAAACTCCCATATATCTTCTAGTTTACGTCTAATATGATAGAATAACAAAGCATCCGTATTGATTAAAAAATCTTTGTGTAATTTCAGGTATATGTTCATAAATACATCATAATATGGCTTATCAACAAAAAACATGAGATCAGCTTTTACTGGAGCCAATTTCAAGCCTTCCCAGTCAATTAGAACTAACTGCTCATCCCGTTGCATCAAGTTCCAATTATGAATATCTGTATGGCATAGGGCCATTTTAGGATTACTTCGTCTTAGAATCTCCGACAGTCCTTCAACTCTGTCAATAGATTGTTCAAGGGGTTTTATGTGTGCCCCAAGCAAGCATTTTAAGTCCATGGGAAGACTGGCGCATTCTTTACGCAATACTTGTTTTAGCTGTTTCAGAAATGGCAAGCTAAAATCTTCCCTAATTAGTTGCACATATACCTACTATATCAATAAATTTTGAGTTATCATTGACTATATTAGTTGCTATTATCAGAATAGTCGTCGATAACTATATTTTCGTGCAAATATGCAAATAAGTAAAATGATAGTTATGTTATATCATAATAATTGAAAATAATAGAATGCATTTTTCAATGTAATAAGATTAAGCGTTCTCTTAAAGTTAGAGAACGCTTAATTATTTTTAATTTATTGAAATAATTTGTAACTATTGAAAACAGACAAAAATTGTTCATTGGATAATTTATCAAGATCAGTAACATTCGCATGCTTCAGCACCTGTCTTAATTGATTTTTAGTAAAAAGAACATGATATTCCCTGTTTACCCATTTATAAACGAAAAATCTATACTTTTTGTAGTCCTTCTTTAAAATAAATGGTTTATGCCTTTCAAGTACAATCAATACAGAATCTACATTAGGCTTAGGGTGAAAATATGCTCGTGGCACTTTTTTAAGAATTTTTATATCCATTTCCACCATTAACAGCAAACCTAAAGCTCGTTGGGTATTTTGCAACCTTTTAGCAAATCCCCTCTCTACAATAAGGTAGCTATATTTCGCTTGACTATCAAAAGCAATCTTTTTTACAATATCAGTACTAATATTGTAGGGAATACTACCAAATATTTTATAGTCTGTATTTTTAGGAAAGCTAAACTTCAAAATATCCTCATGAATAACTTTTATATTCTGAAAAGGTTCAACTGCTTTTTTCGTGGCATGACATAAACCTTCATCAATCTCTATAGCATTCACCCGTTGACTCATTTCCACAAGTTCCTTGGTAAAATGTCCTTTTCCTGACCCAATTTCTATTATTTTATCTTGTTTATTGATATTCGTATATTTTAATATTTCCTTTACATGCTTTTTAGATGTAATGAAATTTTGCGTATTTTTCGGGTTTTTCTGTTTCATTATAAAATTCTCCTTGCCGGTTATAATGAACTAATCTTAAGAGCTCATTATAACCAATTATTTTTGGTTTGGTTGATAATGAAATCTCTCAATAACAAATATAGAAAACATACCCATACCTTTACCTCCTTTAATTTTTTTCATTATAAATGAGATAAAGTAATATCTACTACTGCAATACATGTACACATATTTAACTCCTCCTTATGCAACTGATTATATCACTTTTAATTTCTCTATTCAATAAAGTTCTGTGCTAATCTACCTCACCCTATGGATTTTTAATCCCGAAACATCAAATGTCATCTGTCAAATGCCCTATTTAAAAGGGTCAAAAAACGGTATTTTTTAGCCTGTTTTTGACCCAATTTTCGTACTCAAACCACTACATGTTGTGGTTGACTCCTATTATTCCTTGTCCAAACCACAATACGTCATCAGAATTGCTGCTTCAACGTGGGACGAGTTGATAGAATTGATGTATTTATGATTTTTAGCGAAACTGTTGTATATGGGAACATATCGACTAATTTGTACGTTCGTGGGAACATAACGACTAGCTTTCTAATGGTCGCCAAAAGAATCGAAATATAATTCTAGTTTAGAATACTTCTATCCTTATCAAATATATGAAACTGTAATAATAAAATTTAATTGCTTTCATCGACTAATGTTAAAACCTACAACACAAGAATTTAAATCATTAGATTACACTATTTACTATTCAATCAATTTAAGCTCCTTCATTCATATCCCTTCTACTATACCCCAAGAAACCTATTACTATTAAAGCAATGCTAATTATAGTAACTGTAAGAAAAACTGATGCTTCAAAATCATCCATTGGCATTTGAGGCATCCAACTTTGTATAGCAGTATTTAAAAACCATTCCGGGAGGTCTATTAAGCCGCTAAAATAATTTAATAAAAAAGAGAATGTAAGATAAATATACACTATTTTACCTAGTTTCGGTGCCCATCCAAGAGCTAACGCTGCCAGACCTATAAAGAATAAAACAGTAGGGAAAAGGTTAAAGCCAGCAGCAAAAAAGTCAACTATATCCATCTCTCCGCTATTCCCCATCGCAGAGATAGCAGTACCTCCAAGACTACCTGCTGCTAATAAAACTCCTAATAATCCGCTTAATATCGATAACCCTATACTAGTCCAATATAATTGACTTCGGGTTACTTTTGTTGCATAAATCTGACTTAAGTGTAATCGTCTTTCTTCAGAAAAGAGTTTATTTACAATCGCAATTGGTAGAATGGAAACTAAACCAATCAAAACCATCATAACTGTGCCTGTGAATGATTCTTCAATAGAAAATCCTGTATGAGAAAACATTTGTTTCATCATTTCATTACTTTCTAGGAATGTCTGCATATCTCCATAAATCGAACCATAGGCAGCACCCATAACAACATATGCGATTAACCAACTAATAATGACACCTTTATTAATATTTATAAATAATCCTCGGACGGACAGCAAAGACTGCTTTGCACTTTCACGCCCTTCTCTTTGCGGTAAATATCCAGCCCCCATATCGCGGCCACCTTCAAGTGAAAAAGCTATGAACACCACTATTATACTGAAAATTAAAGCAAAAATAAGTGGAAACCAATTATTATCTGTAAAAGGAAAAGTTAAATATGTCCAGCCCAAAGGATTCATCATAGATAAGTCAACATTGGAGACATCTGTTCCAGCACGAACAATGTATAGTAAGCCTACAATTCCTAATGATGATCCTGTTGCAGCCGATGACGTGGGCATAATTTGTGCCATTATTAGAGCAATCCCAGCACCAATAATCCCTGCCATTCCAATTGATGCCCCGTATAACACGGAACCAAAAATAGAAATCGTATCGGCACCGAAACTTATCATTACTACTGCAATAAAAAGTGCTAGTATACCATTGATAAAGACTATCTCTGCTATTGCTGCAAGAGAATTTGCCTGACGACCTATTTGAAAGGAACGCAGTAGCTCAGTAAGGCCAAGATCTTCTTCTTTACGAGTATGACCTATCACGTGTAAAATAGACATTATCATCGCAAACAAACCACAAAACAACAACATTTCATGTGCATACATTGCTCCTAAGGTATAATCAGCTCCTGTTTCAACTGGGGTCGGCCCTACCATAGATATCATTGCAGGGTTTTGCAAAGTTTCGAACATGCCGACTAAACCTTGCCCTTTTGCTATTTCTTTGAAAGCTGGAACAAATCCAGCCGAAAACATGCCAAGTCCCAATACCCATATAATAATTTTTTTCCAATCTCGTTTTAAATACTGTAAAAACAATATGTTCCAACGAGCAAATTTTTCTTTCATAATAATTTTTCCACCTTCCCACGGTTTAGCTTTCATAATGACGCATAAACAAATCTTCAAGTGTTGGCGGTATAGATTCAAACCTTGTGACACCTAATTTGCTAGCTTCAATTAAAATACTATTGAGATATTGATTATCGACAGAGAATGTTGCTTGGCTATCATTTTGAACAAAATCATGTACTCCATCTACAAAAGCCATTTTTGATACATCTCCACTTGTCACTAAAGTGACAGTAGACCTAGTTAAATGTCGTAATTCATCAAGGGTTCCAGTTTCAACAATTTCACCTTGGCGTATAATTACAACCTTATCTGCTAATCGTTCTACCTCACTTAAAATATGGGAGGACAATAAAATAGCTTTACCAGATGCTTTAATTTTTTCAACTTCTTCTTGGAAAACTTGTTCCATTAGAGGATCAAGACCAGATGTTGGTTCATCAAAAATATATAAATCAGAATCAACAGATAATGCTGCAATCAATCCAACTTTTTGACGATTTCCTTTTGAATATCCTTTGGCTTTTTTCTTAGGGTCTAATTCAAAACGTTTAATTAAATAATCGCGCTTTTCTTTATCTCCACTACCATGTAATTTAATGAAGAGATCGATAATTTCTCCTCCCGTTAAAGATCCCCAAAGGGCAACATCTCCAGGGACATAAGAAATTCGCTTATGAATTTCAAGGCTATCCTTCCAAACATCCTTACCGAATATCTCGGCAATACCAGCATCACGTTTTATAATTCCTAATAGGGCACGAATAGTTGTAGATTTCCCAGCACCATTAGGACCAATAAACCCTACCACTTCCCCCGATTTTATCGTGAACGAAACGTCACGCAATGCTTGAAATTTACCAAACTTTTTTTGTAATCCTTGTACTTTTACTATATCGGTCATAATATAGACACACTCCTTTAAAATTTTTTTAGATAAAAATCTAAAGCTATTATATTTTCATTTCAATACACCTTTAATTTAGTTTTATTTATAAAAGCTGTATTTCAGTAATTCGGCATAAACGTTCCACTCTTCTAGATATTTCTCTCCAAATCTACCAATATCATCAAAGGTAAACAATTCCTTTAGTCCTTTCTCTCCTACACCAAACATCGTCCAATTCAAAATCTCAATTGCTTTTTCAATATCAACTCCTTCCCTGAATTTAGAGTAATCAATGTCTTTATATAATTTATTTATGGCTTGATTATAGATTGGATTGAGCCTTTGTTTAATGATATCCTTTACTTCTACAGACTCCTCTTGTTTAGTTGATGCCAAGAATTCAAATGCCTGTGGGTACTTTTGTTGAACATAGAACTTTTGTAAAGCAACTCTTTCGATTCTTTTAAATAAATCAGTTTCAGACAAATCAATTTCTTCATTTAGATTCACGATTGCTTTACTACTATACTC
>NZ_JASPDS010000034.1:0-6300 GCF_030230715.1 Aerococcus sp. UMB1112A
TTGGCCAGGTGAGAGTCTACAACGCTGAGGCGCTGAAAGAATGCAAGACGGTATTCATTGTTGAAGGTCAGTTTGACGCTCTGTCAATCATGCAAGAATCCGGTGTAGGAGCTGTAGCAACTTCAACCAGTCAGACCCGGCTTATTGTCAAGACCTTACAAAAGTTCAAAGAGCAAGACCCAACAATTAACCCGACTATCATTCTCAGTATGGACAACGACAGAGCAGGCCAGAAGGCGAATAGAGCCCTTCAGAGGGACTTAGAAGCGCATGGCTTTACTTGCTATGTCAACCCGGTTAACGGCGATTATAAGGACGCTAACGAGTTTCTGGTAAAGGATAGAGAGGGCTTCAGACAGAAGCTTCAGCATGTCATCAACCAGCCCGACAACTGGCTTGACAAGTACTATGCTGACATCAAAAACCGCCATGACTACCCGGATAATATCCCTACTGGCTTCAAGAATTTAGATGATGAGCTTGACGGCGGGCTTCAGCCTAAACTCTATGTTTTAGGTGCTGTCAGTTCATTAGGGAAAACGACTTTCGCCTTGAATATTGCTGACAACCTGGCTAAACAGGGGAGACATGTTTTCTTCTTCAGCATGGAATCTAGCAAGAGAGAAGTGACGGACAAGCTTTTAAGCCGGGCTAGCTGTCTCTCTAACGGCCATAAATGGACTCAGCTACAAGTCAGCCGGGGAGCATGGTTAAACAATGCTGAGGACAAAGAAGAGTTTGACGGCCTGTTTAAAGCCTTCAGCCGTTACCAGCGCTTCTTACACATCTATGACAACAGGGTTAAGGCAAGTCAGGTAAAAGACCTGGTCAATAGCTGGCTTGGCAACCACCCGGACGAAAAGAAGCCGCTTGTAGTCGTTGACTATCTTCAGATCTTGCAAGCTGAGCAGGACAACGTGACAGACAAGGCCAAGGTGACAGACAGCGTGAGTGTTCTCTCAGAGCTGACTAAACAGGCTGAAGTTCCTGTCTTGGTCATCTCATCATTGAACCGGGCTTCTTACTGGCAAGACGTAAGTTTTGAATCCTTCAAGGAATCCGGGGAAATCGAATACTCAGCCGATGTTATGTTAGGTTTGGAATTTGCTCATCGTGAGGAGTACATTACAGTTCAGAAAAACGGCCATGTTGAATTGAACAAAGAGAAGTTTGACCAGCGGAAACAGGAAGTCCCTAGACGGGTTGAAATGGTCATTCTGAAGAATCGAACTGGCAAGACAGGCGGTCATATCTTCTTCAAGTACAACGCCATGTTTAACAGTTACCAGGCATGCACTGAGAAGGAAGCGGCGATAGCCAACAACTTCAAAATGCTGTATCACACAAAACAAGTAGGCAAGCCAGTTGAGGCGGCTAGAATTGAATACACGGTAGACCCGGAAACAGGCCGGGTAACAGAGAAGAATCAAGATAAATAGAGCTAAAGAAGCTGGCCAGGAATGGCTGGCTTTTGTTTTGCCTTCAGACGCTCTCAGAAGCTCATAGAGCCGTTCTGAGCCTGGCCTGGTAGATTTGGCCATAAACCCGGCTAAATACCCCCCATGGCTTAAATTTGGCATACAGACAGCAAGGGGAGCGGGCAACGGGGAAGAGCAGACATTTAATTCGTTTTTGGGCGTGTCAGAACCTGTTAAAACCTTACTTTTTACAAAAAAATCCGGCGGCGAAAGCCTTGAAAAAACTTATGTGGCAAAAAAATTCCGGACTGATTCGGACTTTTTCTTTCCTGGCCAGGCCTTCTAATGGTCAGTAAGGTCAGCCGCTTCAGCGGTCAATCGTGTATAATATAGTCAAGATTGACAAGAGGAGGGCTGACAATGGAAAATAGCGCTGGCATGCTGTCAGTTGGTCAAATAGCTAAAATGCTGAAGACCAACAGACAGAACATTTACAACGTGCTGAAAACTGAACACATTAAAGCGGACGGCTACAATGACAAGCACTATTCACTGTATAGCCCGGAAACGATTCAAGAGATCAAGGCCGCTCTGTCTAAGAAAGCAACGCTGAGAAGTAAGAAGGTAGTAGCAAAAGAGCAGGCTGAAGAGATAGCTGACTTGAAGAATCAGCTGTCAGAACAGCAGAGATTGACAACCTGGCTACAGTCTCAGCTGGTTCAACTTCAAGTAGAGGCTGACAAGCTCAGGAGTCAGAACAGCCAGTTACAGCTAGACCACGCAAAGACTCAGCTCCTTATTGGCCAGGTTGACCAGGAGAAGACAACACTGAAGGCCGAAAATGACCGACTGAGCGCTGAAAATGACAAGCTAGGACAACTAACCGACAAGGTGCTGAAGGACGCTCAGAGAGCAGAAGAGGACGCTCAGAAGGCTAAAGCTGATCTAGATAAAGCCCGGCGGGCTGGCTTATGGTCTAGAATCACCAGGAATTATTAAGAGTGGTATAGCCGTTATCTGACTTTGTGAAATTCCTTATTGGGTCTGTCAGATCAGCGATTTAAAACCTATACGGGTTTGTGAATCCTGGTTTACGAAATTGGGCGATAAAGAAGCCCGTAAGTGCAAGGATAGAAGGTTAGTTCCAATAAGACACATTATGTAAAGTTGTAAGTGGTATACCTGTAATTGATTGACAGGAACTATACATAGGCTAGACACTTGTCAGCATTGACTGTAGCGGCTTTACAATGACACTAGATCTACACTATAATTACAGTAGAAAGAGATTTTGCACGCATGACTTACAAAGAATGGACTGATTCAGATCATTTAGAGTTAGTCAAAAATTGGAAATTACACGGGCTGACTAACGTTGAAATAGCTCAAAGAATAGGCATTGCTGAGAAGACTCTGTACGTATGGTTGAAGAAGTCTCCTAAGCTGAAGAAGGCCATTAGAGGCGGCAAGAATATTGCCAGGGCTAGGGCTGAGAATGCACTGTATGAGCTTGCTCTTAATGGCGATAGGCAAGCCCTTTTCTTTTGGCTCAAAAACAACTACAGAGAACGCTACTCAGACAAGCCGTTAAGCCCGGCTGAAGCCGATTTGATGAGTCAGAAGGCAAGGCTGGCCAAATTACAGGCTGACCTGGCTGAGGCTCAGCTGAAGGCCATTAAGGAAGACCAGGGAGACCAAGCAACGCAATTAAACAACCTGTTAGACAGTCTGAAGGAAGCCGTGTTAGATGAGGGGATTAGCCCCGATAACATCGTTCCTACTGGCAACGGCTTAATTATCGATGATATTTCTGACTCTTAGGTTTACACGACATTGACAGTGTAAACACAAGATAGCGGAAAAGATTCTGATTATTATATTTACAAGCACTGTATATTGTGCTATTCTAAGATGTGCTAAACGGATTTGGGGAATGCAACTAACTGCTGAAAGGTATCAACTTTTTTGTTGCGCTCTTTAATTCTTTAGCAAAAAGCTAGATATCAAAAAAGAGCGAGACCGAGTATTGCTTCACGGGTTCGCTCTTATTTTTTTATCTGGCTAGTTGCCTACTGGTACTATACTGACACCCTAGCGGCATGTTTGCGGTATTGCACTACAGCGGCAACAATGGTAAAAATAATAATAGGTAACAAAAAAAGCCTTTAGTACTGGCAATACTAGAGGCGGGCTGTGTTTAGCTCTGGTAAAGCTTAACACGGTTAGAGTTGTAGAGTTGTTGTATTTGTCTTTACGGAATTATGATACGTTTAAAAGTAGCACCTTGTCAAGGGTAACGTATCACTTCTAAAGTATATATAGTAGTTTTCTTCTAACATTATGTTGTAAAAACCTAACATTTTGTAGACAAACACTATACTTCTATGACTCTAACCATGTTTAAGACAGGCCAGGCTAACACCCTACTGGCCTGTTTTTTGTTGCCAAAATTTCAAAAGAAAGGCGGTAACAACCGTGATTAGACAAAACAGCGATGTTAGAGCGGCTATTAAAGCTTCTGGCTTGAAGCAATATGAGGTAGCTACTTTGATGAATGTTTCAGCCAGCTATCTCAGCCAGCTGTTACTACAACCATTGTCAGAAGGCCATAAAAAACGCATTATGGCGGCGATTAAACAAGGTGAGTCATTGAAGGGAGAACAAGAATAATGATGAGCTTAGAAGAGCGTGAGCGTGAGATTGAAAAGGTAGTACGCATTGCTGAAGCTGACTTCAACAACGCTTATCACTTGAATGCTATCAACAAGGAAGACGTTATTAAGAACCGGGCTTACAAGTACGCTGAAGTGCTGAAGCTTCAAGAATTGCTGGCATTGAACAAGACCATTAAGGACGGGCTGAATGGTATTGAAATGTCAGTAGATCTCATTGAGTAGCGGGGAGACCCGCTATGAACAATAGTGAAAAGACTTCTCTAATGGCTGAGCCGTACAACTCAAACAGAAACGCCATTGACAGACTCAGAGTCAACCAGAAGGCCTTACAGGCTGGCTCTGTCAAGCGTGAAGAGAATTATATAGCCGATGAATCCGGCAATTCAGAGGGCTTCAGAATGGCCTTCTACACGGCATATAAGAGCGGCGTTCAGTTAGCTATACCAGTAGAGGCTGAGCCCGGAAAAATGGTAATTAATGAGACCTTCAGCAAGGTTCAACATCTACTAATTGCCAGCTGGTATAGCCAGGCTGACAGAGCAAGCAACTTCAGAATACAGCTTACCTTCAAAGAGATCTCAGAGGCGCTAGGATACAGCAGAAGCCAGGCTACAGCGCTCAGAAAACAGCTCAGAGACCTAATTACACCGCTAGTCCGCTGTACTTTTGTTACCAGCAATAAAGACAGCATAGACGCTGTAAACCTTTTTGCGGCTGGTAGCTACAGCAAGGGACAGCTGACAATGTGGTTAACTCCTAACATGGCTGAAACGTTTCTGTCAGAAGAATCATCTACAGAATATTTTCCGTTATCGTTACTGAAGCTAAAAGGGACAGCCTACTACCTGGCCTTGAAGATCATGCACAACGCAAACATTAATGCACGCTGGCGTGCTGACAGGGTTGACAGATTGGGCTTAGAAGACACGCTGAAGGCCTTGCCTACACTCCCCGACCCGGTAGAGAATGCACAAGGAACTAGTAGACACTTACAGCGCCAAATCATAGCCCCCCTGGCTAAGGCTATTGAAGAGCTTGAGGCCGTCACTGGCATTGTCGTTAGACCTAGCCAGCCGCTAAAGGGACTGAAGGCGAAAGATCTGTCTAAAGTCACTTTGAATGTCACTGATTGGGGACAGGTTGACATAGCAGAATTGACCAGAAAAAAGCGAAAACGTTTGCGAAAAAATAATGTTCGTGAGGACTAAAACTATATTTTTTCTAATTCGTATGTAGGTAATTATGGCCGCAAATGTAGGTAATTATGGCCGCAAATGTAGGTAATTATGGCCGCATTGTGAAATTTGGGCAAGTGCCTTTAGGCCTTGAGCCAGTAAGGAGTAAGCGTATTTTTTAAAAAAGTTTCACTTGTTAATAGTTTAATAGTATTAAAAGCAACGGCACAGCTTGACGCTGGCCTTGCTTGAAAATTGAAAAAAGATGAAACAGCCAGGGAGAGCAGAGACTTCTTACTGGCTTGTTTTCTAAACGAGGTATCTAGCATGAACAACTTAGTTAAACCAGCAGATTTAAAGAGCTTGATCTCTTTACCGGAATACATTGCCAGCGTGGTCAGCATGGACTCTAAAGGCTTCTTTAGCTGTGTCAATCCGAACCACCCCGACAAGCATCCTAGCATGTGTGTAGATCAGAACCACCCGCAATATGTTCATTGCTTCAGTTGCCAGGCCAGTTATGACCTGTTTGACTGTTGGGCGCTGATTAATGACGGCGTGACAGAGACCAGGAAGAATAGTGCTGGCAAGGAAAAGCCAGTCTACAACTTCAACGCTGTAGCAATAGAGATAGCTGACCATTACGGATATACCCTTATTGGCGACCCGGCAAATAACTTGCCAGAACCGCCATTACCCGAACCAGAACCAGAGCCAGCTCAAACTCAGACCAGCAATGACAGCAATATCAGAGCCCAATTAGAAGCCTGGCATGCTAGCTTGAATCAGACTGACTATCTTCAGAAGCGGGGAATCACTCAGACAACAGCAGAGATTTTCAATTTAGGCTACTCAGCACTGACCAACAGCATTATTATTCCTTACGGTCAGGACGGCTATTACGTTCAGAGAGCAATTAATCCGATTGAGAAACATGACCGCTACAGATTCCCTATTGGCCAGGTGAGAGTCTACAACGCTGAGGCGCTGAAAGAATGCAAGACGGTATTCATTGTTGAAGGTCAGTTTGAC
>NZ_JASPDS010000008.1:0-101356 GCF_030230715.1 Aerococcus sp. UMB1112A
ATAAGCTCGTTATTGCTGACTTTTTATAGTTGTTTGCTCAACTATTTATTGTTTGAATTGTTGGTTCATCAACTCGAGGTTGATGCCCTACACAATTGGTTCGTCTTCTTTGTTCAGTTTTCAAAGGTCTATCTCATCGCCTCGTTGAAGCGACCTAATTAGTATATCATCTTCTCCGAAAACTTGTCAAGAACTTTTTTAAAAGTTTCAGAAGTTTTTTTGAAGATGACCGATCGCTTTGCCAACGCTATGTAAGCGCTAACTTAACGACTCATTTAGTATATCGAAGTCTTTTGGACTTGTCAACACATTTTTTTGAAAATGTTTTTAACTTTTTCTCACCGCTCTCTCAAGCGGATCTCAAGTATATCTCATTTCAGTTTAAAGGTCAAGCCTTTTTACTAAAATAATTAAGTTGCCTTTAGACTGTGCGCCGACAAGCAACTTTGATATAATAACAAGAGAAGTGTTATATTGTCAAGTCTATCAGGGAGGATTTTATGAAAAAAGTTTTTACAGTGCGTCCAGAGCAAAGTGCCAAACAGGTTGGCTCAGGGGAATTAGAGGTTCTTGCTAGCCCTGTCCTCTTGGCTTATATGGAAAATGTTGCTTCTGAAATTTGTTTGAGTCATTGCCAAGGCAGCGAAACGACCGTTGGCATTGAGGTTGACTTCAAACACTTAGCCCCCTCTGCTGTCGGCAGTGAAATTACCATTGATGCTGATATCAAAAAAATTAAAAAGAATGTTATCAGTTTAGTCATTCAAGCAAGTGACCAAAATGGCCAAACAGTCGGGGAAGCTAAGCACAAACGAGCCATTGTTAACACAGAAAAATTTATGGCCAAATTAAAATAGCAAACTTATCGATAGAAAAGGCGCTGATCTCTTCAATAGATCAGCGCCTTTTGATTAGCCTTCCTTCATATAATTAAAGTGGTCCGTATCTTGGAGCTTCTGCACCATGAGGACCCCATCGCCTAGGGGGAGCAGCGAGGTTTTTAATTCAGGGCGCCCCAGACAGGCTTCTAAGAGACGGTTCAACTTAGCATTCATTCCTCGATTTCGCCGGGGCACTTCTTTGGGGTCCTTAAAGATCGTTCCTCCTTGGAAAATATCGTCAATCATGAGGACACCACCTAGTTTGAGCCGGTCTAAGCAGTAGGGAAAGAATTCATAGTACTTGGACTTGGCAGAATCCATAAAGATAAAGTCATAGTTTTTGGTTAATCGAGGCAAGATCTCCGCAGCTTCTCCCTGGAGAATTTGGATCTGGTTTTCTAGGCCAAGTTTGCCAATATTCTGCTGGGCTTCCTGGATCATCAGATCGTAGCGATCAATCGTATCTACATGGCGGTCGGGATAGCCGTAAGTCATAAGAGAAGCGGAGAAGGCAATAGCTGTACCGATCTCTAAGATTTCTTTTGCCTGGGTCACGCTAAGGAAGAAGTCAAGAAAGACGGCTGTTTCATGGGGGATGATAGGGACCCGGCGTTCATGGGCATCCTCTTCAATGGCCTTGAGCGGAGCCGGAAATTCCGTTTGCCCCTGGCGCATAAAGTCAAGTACCTCTTCCTTGACGATTGCTCGGTCCATCATTTCATTTAACTTGTGCATTCCAATCTTCCTTCCTCAAAAAAAGAGAGTGGGCAAGGCCTGGGCTCTCAACCTGCCCGCTTGTCCACCTTCTTTATTAGTCATCTTCTTTGTTTTCATCGTCTTGGCTAGCATCTTCTGCTAGGCGGGTCACTCGGATGCCGCGGATCCGCCCCTCCTCAACAAGTGTAGTTAACAGTTCATAGTTTTCAATTTGTAAATGTTCAGCTGCCCCGTCTTCAGGAAAGTGGCCTAGTTGTTCGATCATATAACCGGCTATGGTATCCGATTCATCCGATTGAATATCCGTTTGGAAAATCTGATTGAACTTGTAAATAGGTAACATGCCGTCGATCGCATAGTTTGACTCATCCAACTGGCGGTATTCACTATTGGCTTCATCATATTCGTCTTCAATTTCACCAACGATTTCTTCCAACAGGTCTTCTAAGGTAACAATCCCTACCACCCCACCGTACTCATCCTTTAAGATCGCCATATGTTGATGGTCCTTCTTAAATTGCAGCATCAGATCATCGATAAAAATCGTTTCTGGTGCAAAATAGGCCGGTTTGATCACATCTTTAATGCGGACTTGGTCGAAGCCCTTCTTGTGGGCCTGGCGCAAGATATCTTTCACATGGACGATGCCTAGGATATCATCCTTATCATCTGCAAAAACAGGAACACGTGAATATTGGGAACTCAGTGTCTCTTGAACATTAAAAGAATCAGGGTCATCAATATCTAACATAAAAGTATCTGTCCGCGGTACCATCACTTCACGAGCCAGCTTGCTATCCAAGGAGAGAACCCCTTGCATCATGCGGAATTCCGTCATATCGATAGCCCCGTCTGTCTGACTGTTCTCAATCAAAGCGCGCATCTCTTCGCGGGTCAAGTGCTCATCCTTCTTAGTGAAGTCAATAGGCACAAGCCGTTTCAATAAATTCGTCGAGGCCGTAAGTAACCAGACAAAAGGTGTAAAGAGGCGCTTCAAAAAAACAATCGCTCCCGAAGCCATCATGCTATATTTCTCGGGGAATTGGATGGCAACTTGTTTAGGAAAAAGTTCACCAAAAACCAAGGAAATATAAGAAAGGACCAGGGTCACCAAGGCTGAAGCTAGAATATCTGCACCTGGCAATTGGCCCAGATAAGGGCGGATATAGCCCACAAAAGTTGTGGCTGCCTGAGCAGAAGAGAAGAAGCCTGCAAAAGTTATTCCCACCTGGATGGTTGATAGAAAGGCATCCGAATCATCAAGCAAGGCTTGAACTCTCTTAGCGGCCTTATTTCCTTGATCAGCTAAACGACCAATCTTTTGGTGGTTGACTGATACAAAAGCCATTTCAGCACCTGCTAAAAAAGCGTTGATCAGCGTCAAAACTAAGATAATTAACAGTTGACTAACAATTGCCGTCTCGGCACCGGGACCTTCCATTTATGACATTACTCCTTTGTTCCATATCTTTAATTTCATTAATGAGAAAATACTCACTATTACTTTCAAGTATAGCTTTTGCCTCCATAAATTGCAAGCACCAGGGCTAAGTTAGGCAGAGCTAAAAAAGAGGAAGCTAATAAGCTCCCTCTCTTTATGCATCGATTTATTGCGCAGGATCTATGCTTTTGTTTTAGCTGGGTTGATACGGTTTTCGTAAACCTCTTTAACATTATAGTAAGTGTCTTCTTTACCACAGAATGAATCCACTGGGTCAACACCCTTGAAGGCTTCTGGCCCTTCTTGTAATTTGTCCATCAAGATTTCTAAGTTGAATGGCTTATCATCGTAAGCATTGATGTAAGTTTGTACTTGAGGCACATCAACAAGGTGGAATGGGTGGTTAACAGATACCATAATGGTTGGAATTTCATTCACATAGAATGGGCTATCTGGTGTCCCCTTAGAAGCTGGCCACGCTACACGTTGAACAGTACCAGCCGCAATCTTAGCTAAGTTAATTACTAAGTCATACTTATCAGTAAGCTTAGCGATTGGTTGTTTTTGAGCGTAAACGTTAGCAACAGCAGCTGAACGTTCTTCCTTAGGTAACTTCATAATTTTATCTTCAGTTGATTCCCAAACTTCAACATTGAAGCCACGTTTTTCCATGATTTCCTTCATGATATCAGCTGGGGATTCTTTTGAAGCGATCAATTGACCGAAGCCGCCCTTAACGCCTTCATTCATTACAAGGAGAACATTCTTGTAACGTTCAGGTGTTACAGGGAAGATATCTTCTTGGTTGTTCTTCACTAAGGTAATGGCTTTATCAGCTACTTCGCGAGCCATTGCTTGGTTTTCTTCAGTGTTGATATGAGCCAAGGCTTCTTCCTTAGGCGCTAATAAGCTCTTAGGATCTTTTTCGTGAAGACCAATTGAAGCTTTCAAGCCAAGGGTACGACGAAGGGCATCTTCTAAACGTTCATCAGTAATTGTTCCGTTTTCGTAACCTTCCTTCATCCATTGGAAGTCTTCGTCTGGATCATTAAAGAATAAGAAGAGGTCACAACCAGAAGCAATGGCTGTTGGTAAGATGTCGCGACGTGATAAAGCACCAGTCATCGCTACCATGTGGGAAGCATCTGTGATAACTGCCCCGTTGAAGCCCATCTTGTCTTTGAGTAAGCCAAGGAGGATTTCACGAGAAAGGGTAGCTGGTAACATCGCTTCTGATTCTGAGATGTCAGGGTTAATGGTTTTAGCATAAGATGGTAAGCCAATGTGTCCTGCCATGATAGCGGGTAGACCTGCATCAAAGAGTGAAGAATAAATCTTACCATATGAATTATCCCATTCTTCAGTTGAACAATGGTTGGTTGCGAATGATAAGTGGTGGTCACGTTCGTCATTCCCGTCCCCAGGGAAGTGTTTAGCAGTTGCGATGATGCCTTTTTCAGAGATTCCCTTGAGATAGTTTAGAGAGAAATCAATGACTTTTTGAACATCACTTGACCAGGTACGAACAGAGATAATGGGGTTACGCCAGTTGCTTTGTAAGTCAACGATTGGTGCAAAAGACATGTTACAGCCGATTGCTGCAGCTTCGTCCCCTGCAATCCGCCCCATTTCATAACCATATTTAGGATCGTTAGTAGCGGCTAACTTCACTTCATGTCCAACATAGGTCCCGTCAGTACAAGCACCATCCCCACCTGCTTCTGTATTCGCTGCGATTAAAACAGGAATCTTAGAGTTTTCTTGGAGAATCTTGTTTTGATTGTAGACGGTATCCGCATCAGATTTATTGTAGCGAACCCCTGCGATATGATAAGTATCAAGAACGCTCTTTAAGTAATCTTCTTCTGCGCTAGCCCCCATATTAAAGAATAATTGGCCAATTTTTTCATCAATTGACATGTTTTTGATGGTGTCTTCAACCCATTGAACACCTTTTTCATCTAAATTATAGGGTGCTTTTGTTAAATCGACTTTCTGCATTTTTACTTCTGCCATCGATTGCATCTCTCCTTTCATTAAGTCCACATGATATTATAAAGGCTTATGACCTTTATTTTATTATAGCAAAGTTCTTAGAAAATGTAAGGGGTTAACACTTGAATCAGGGGTCTAAGTCTTAAAAAGCCTTTTTAAAGTCTGTTTTGTGGTACATTTTTGGTTTTTCAATAAGAAAAAGGAGCTTTTAGATTAAATTTTTCTATTCTTAGCTCCAATAAAACTTAAATCCTTCTCATTATCTGAGGGGGTGTGTTATACTTGTATACGGTCAACAGAAAGGATGGTATCCCAGCAATGAATATCTCATCTTTTACCATTCAAAAGAAAGATGTGGTTTATGTTACGGCATCTACAACGATGCGTGATGCCTTGATTATTTTAGAAGATCACCAATTCCGCTGCATTCCCATCCTAGATGACAATGAGAAGATTTTTAGAGGTAATATCTACCGCTCACATCTCTATCAAAGGCTAGCGGAGGGCCAATCACTCGACGAACCGGTCACCCTCCTGCTCAAGAACGCCACTAAATATGTAAGTGTGGATAGTTCCTTCTACCGTGTGCTCTTTAATATCCGTGACTTGCCCTATATCGCAGTTCTCGACCAAGACAACCGCTTCTTCGGCTTGCTCACCCACCATCAATTCGAGCGCATGCTCAGTCATTCTTGGAAGTTAAATGACAGCAGCTATATCTTAACCGTTACGGTTCCTCAAGAATCAAGGGGGACCATGTCCAAGGTGACGAAGATTATTAGCCGGGTCTGCTCGATCAATAGCATGATTACTTTGACCGATCTCGAAGACCCCAGCCTCTGCCACCTGACATTCTTCCTTTCCGATACTTGTTCTTATCCTGAACTTCAAAAAATTGTTGCCCGGCTCAAACGTCGCGGCTTAAGAAATATTGGCCTTGAAGAACCAGATAAACTTTTCGAGTATAAAATGGGAAGCCTATAAGAGGTCTGGCGCCTGCGACAACAGTCGATACTGGCCGCCAGCCAATCCATCAAAAATCCCGCCAGCTTGCTAGCTAGCGGGATTTTTGATTTGCATTTTATTTTTTAGCGTAGTTAAAGGCATCATAGTAAGCTTTGAGGTCATCGCCTTCAAGGACAATCTGCTTAGGATCAACATCCTTGCCATAAACGGGCAGGCAGGTCTTGTCATAAGCCTTGGTGAAGAAGTGGTCTTGACCTAAACGCACAATCAAGTCATCCAAGTAATCTTTCAATTCCTGATTTCCTTTTTGAACAGCTGGGGCAATGGTATCTTCTTGCCCAAGGGATTCAATGCCTACTTTGAAGCCAGGATTTTCATTGGCCCAGGCCAGAACTTCTGTGTTATCCGTGGAGAAGGCGTCACCCCGGCCATCTCTTAGGGCATCATAAGCTTCTTGGTAGGCGTCATACTTGTCGATATTTTTGATGTCAGGAGCTTCTTTTTGGAAGTAGTTCTCTGCTGTTGTGCCCTTCACCAGGATTAACTTTTTATCCTTGAGCTGGTTGATATCGGTGACTAGGCCCTTCTCTGGTGAAACGACCCCGATAGCTACCTTCATGTAAGGGAGAGCGAAGTCCACTTGCTCGCGGCGCTCGTCGGTCACTGTGAAGTTGGCCAGGGTGATATCAACTTTCCCGGACTTCAAGAATTCAGCCCGACTAGCTGCATCCATGGGGACAAACTCTACCTTGTCGGCACTCCCTAAGAGGTCTTCCCCAATTTTCTTAGCGAGTTCGATATCATAACCCTGGGGCTGGCCTTTATCATCGACATAGCCAAAGGGCATCTTGTCTGCAAAGACACCGATGCGGATTTTGCCTGAGTCCTTAATCTCCGCTAGACTGCGGGCCGCTGCCTGCTTGCCGGCCGTCGCTGCAGGATCTTTGTCTGTTTGCTGGCCAGATTGACAAGCGGTAAGGAATAAAGCTACTAGTGCTAAGAGCGCGAATATTTTTTTCTTCATTTTCTTTTCTCCTTTTATCGGTCAAATGTTAAACGGTCTAAAAATTGCTGGGCACGCCGGGTCGTGGGCGCCTGGAAGAAGGCTTGGGGGTCGTGACTGCTCTCGACAATCTCTCCCCCATCGAAGAAGAGCAATTGGTCAGCCACTGCTTGGGCAAAGGCCATTTCATGGGTCACAATCACCATCGTCAGGCCCTCTTTGGCGAGCTCTAAAACGACATCTAAGACCTCTCGGACCAACTCAGGGTCCAGGGCAGCAGTTATTTCATCCAACAAAAGCGCTTTTGGATGCATCATCAAAGCCCGGACAATCGCTACCCGCTGCTTCTGTCCGCCAGAAAGCTGGCGGGGATAGGCTGCTGCCTTGTCTTCCAGTCCAACCTTGGCTAAGAGCTCACGGGCCTCCGCTTCAGCCTCTAGCCGGTCACGCTGCTGGACCTTGCAGGGAGCCAGGATCAGATTATCAATAACGGATAGATGGGGGAAGAGGTCATAGGATTGAAAGACCATCCCCACCTGTTCTCTCAGCGCCCGGATCTCACTTTCCGACTGGCCCATGGGCTGGCCATTAAAGCGGATCTCACCGGCATCGATCACTTCGAGGGCATTGAGACAGCGCAGGAAAGTCGATTTGCCACAGCCTGAAGGGCCAATGATGACCGTTACCTCTCCCCGCTCAACAGCTAAGGAGATGCCCTTGAGCACCTCAGTCTGTCCATCATAGGATTTGTGTAAATTATCAACTTCAATCAATAAGTCTGCCATTAGTGACCTCCTTCTTGCATCTTATTTTCTAAATATTGACTGATCTTTGAGAAAGGATAGCAGGCCGCAAAATATAAGAAGAAAATTGCCCCATAAATCCAGATGGCTCCACCCGGATAATCGAAGCGGTTCATATCAATAATCTGCTTGCCTACTGCAATCACTTCAACCACCCCAACAAGGACTACAATAGCTGTCGTCTTAATCATCCGGGTCATCAGACTTGTGATGGAAGGAAGGAGGCGGCGGATGATCTGCGGCATAATAATATAGCGGTAGACTTGGCTACGACTCAAAGCCAGGGCCAAGCCGCTCTCCGTCTGTTGCCGGGGCAGGGCTTCGATCGCTGACCGCACCAGTTCTGCCAATTCCGCAGTTCCCCAGAAAGTAAAGGCGAGGACTGCCGCTCCCTCAGCAGAGAAATTCAAATTCAAATGCTTAGCTGCTCCGAAATAGACCAAGAAAACTAAGACCAATTGCGGCATCACGCGGACAAATTCGACATAAACCCGCAAGATGGCTTTGATGACCCGGTAGCGGCTCGTCATCAGGACGCCTAAGAAGAGCCCCAGGACTAAGGAGCAGCCCATGGAAACCAGGGCCAGTTTGACCGTCACCCAAAGTCCTTCTAGTAAACGTAGGAAATTATTCCCTTCAAAGAGAATTTCTAGACCTGAATTAGCCATGCTGGAGCCTCCTTTCTAGGGCATGTCCCAGAAGCGAGAGCGGCAAGAGCAAGGCGGTGTAGGCCAGAACTAGAAGCAGAAGGGCCTCGTCTGTCTTGTAATAGAGGCCAATATGCTCCTTGGCCACATACATAAGATCCGCCAGAGCCACAATACTGAACATGGAGGTTTCCTTAATCAGAAAGACCACATTCGTCATAAGGGCCGGTACCGAAGTCGCCAAGGCTTGGGGCAAAACGACATAGCGGAAGGCTTGCTGGCGGGTTAAAGCCAGGCTGTAGGCCCCCTCCAACTGGTTCTCAGGGACCGCTTCGAGGCCTGAGCGAAAAGCTTCAGCCATGTAAGAAGATCCCAAGAAGGTTAAGCCGACAATTGCACAGACAGAAGATGGCCAGACCACACCGAGTTTGGGTAAGGCATAATACAAAAAGAACAGCTGGATGACCAAGGGGGTATTCCGGGACAGTTCGATATAAATTTGGACGAGGTAGCTTAGGACAGGCAGGCGCCAATAGCGGACCAAAGCACAAGCTAGGCCACAAATCAGCGACAGGACAACACCCAGTCCACCCAGGGCAAAAGTAAGCCCTGCTGCTTTGAGGTATTCCGGTAAGACCGCCCCTATGAATTCCCAATCCATTCCCTCACTCCTTTCAATCACTTATTTTTTACAAGCTAAATCATAGCCGGTCCCCCCAGCTCCTGTCAATTCCAAGTCAAAGACGGTCTGACCTATTAGGCAAAGCAAAAATAGCCTAAAAGCTTACTATTCTTGCATTTTTTAGCTAGCTGATAGGAAGAGCCGATAACCAACGATATGGAAAAGATAAAACTTAAGCCAAAAATATAAACAAATAAGAACAAAATAAATACAAAAAAACTATCTCAGAACTACTTAAATTGACGAGTTCTGAGATAGTTTTACTCTAGAGAGATCTGTGCCCCTTTAGTTAAAGTAAGGCTTCCTTAGTCTGCGGATCGAAATAAGATAAGGCCCTCGGATCTTTAATCTGTAAGGAATAGGCTTGGCCAACTTCCAATGGGGCTTGGCTGTCTGTCTTCACGCAAAGCCGACCCTCTTCCCCTTCCAGATAGAGATAGCGCTCGCTACCTAGGTTCTCGACCAAAGTCAAGCGATGACTTGCTCCCGCCACGACTTCAAGATTCTCAGGCCGGACGCCCAAAAGACAAGTCTCCTGGCTTAATTGGCCAGGTGTCGTATACGCCTGCCCCCATAAATTTAAGACCTGGTCATCCAAGACAGTCGGAAATATATTCATCTGTGGCGAGCCTAGGAATTCGGCGACAAAGCAATTGGCAGGAGCTTGGTAGAGCTCGTCCGGACGGCCCAACTGTTGGATGCGACCATCACGCATAACGACAATGCGGTCCCCCATGGTCATGGCTTCCGTCTGGTCGTGGGTCACATAAAGCATGGTCGCTCCCAGTTCCTGTTGGATGCGCGAAATCTCATAGCGCATCTGCACCCTCAGCTTAGCATCCAAGTTGGATAAGGGCTCATCCAGCAAGAAGACATTAGGTTCTCTCACAATCGCGCGTCCCAAGGCTACCCGCTGCCTTTGCCCACCCGACAACTGGCTGGGCTTGCGGTCCAGCAAGTCGGCCAAGTCCAATTTTTGGGCCACTTCTTCAACCCGGCGGTCAATTACTGCAGGCTTTTCCTTTCTTAATTTCAAAGAAAAGCCAAGGTTCTGACGCACATTGAGATGGGGGTAGAGGGCATAATTCTGGAAGACCATGGCCACATTCCGGTCTTTAGGGTCGATGTCGTTGACAACCTGCCCATCGATCAAGATCTCCCCTTCAGACAAGCTTTCTAACCCAGCTAAAAGCCGCATCAAAGTCTACTTGCCACAACCCGATGGCCCCACCAAAACGAGGAGTTCACCGTCATTAATCTTAAGGTTAAAGTCTCGGACGGCGGCTTGCCCTTCAGCATAGCGCTTAGTGACCCCTTTAAATTCAATACTTGCCATTTCTTTCCTCCTTAATCATGGGGCGGTAAGCAAGACCTGCCCCTAAAATATCTGCTCCTGACCGAGCTAGCCCCTGCAAACGCGAGCCTTGGTAGACAGTGGGTGCTTGGTCTAAAATGCGAGCCCTTGCCATATCCGGCCAATCCGTACTTGCCAGCAGGTGAAAGAAGGAAGCAAACTGGCGAATACGGCTTCCTTCACCGAGCACTTGCCATAAGCCTGGGTACAAGAGCCAGGAAAAACAACTAAAAGCTTGATAGGCTTCACCAGGGAAATGCTGGCTAAAAAAAGCTTCTGCCTGGTCAAAGGAGGCCTGGCAATTGGCCAAGCTGAGCTCACTCCCCTCCATGATATGAACCGCTAATAAGGGGGTTCCCTCTGGCCAAAAAGCCAAGTCCTCTTCTGGCAGGTGGTAGTAGTCTGGGGCATTCATCCAGTGAGTCCACTCAAATTGCAAAGTCCCTAACTTGAAGATTTTTAAATCAAAAATGCGCAGCAACCACTGGCCATCATCTGCAGTCAACCCTAAAGTCCCATGGGCTTCATAATAGAGGCGCTCACGCAAGTACAAATCGCCCAAACTAGCTTGTAAAATACCCAAGGGAAGCCCCTGGGACTTATAGCGTTCAGCAGCTTGGGGAAGTAAGAGAAAGAGACTGGCTAAGCGCTGGCTCGGCTTTAAGCGCTGGATCATAGCTAGCCGCTGGTCACCAACTTCGGGCCAAGTATCTGCTAAAACATCCTGAGCCCTCTGCCAATCTTTTGCCCCTAGCTGACTCACTAGGTCCTTCCAAAGGCTAAAATGCGGCTGGCCTGCATCCAATAAGGCAAGAATTTCTTCATCACTAGGCATCATTTCACTCATCCTTTCACTGCTCCTGCCATTAAACCCGAAATTAAATGCCGTCTAAATACCAAAGCCAGGAGGGCAGGTGGCACAATCGCAAAGACACCTGCTGTTGCAACGAGACCATAATGAATGGAATCACGGGTCATAAACTCCGACATCACCAGCGTCATCAGCTTGGTCTCCTGGGAACTGGTTAAAATCATAGGAATTTGATACTGGCTCCAAGACATCAGGACCAGCATCAGAAAAGCTGTAATTAAAATAGGTTTAGCATTGGGCAATATCACCTTAGTAAAGGCCTGCCATTCCGTACAACCATCCGTTCGAGCTGCTTCCCAGAGTTCTTTAGGGATAGCCCTAAAATAAGACTGGACCATCCAAGTCGTCACCGGCAAGAAGGCGGAAACATAGACAATGGCTACCCAAAAGCTCTGGTCCAACCAGCCCCTCTCCGCAAACATAGCATAGAGGGGGATAATCGTGGTAAAAACCGGAATCACAATGGTGAAGAGCAAGAAATACAGGACAAACTTCCGCCCTCTAAAGTCCTGGCGCACAAAAACATAGGCAGAAGCTACCGCTATCGGCAAGGCCAGAATAACAGTCACCAAGGCCATCTTCAAAGAATTCCCCAAGCCCCGCATCACAGTTTCATGGGCTGAGCTATGGGGATCGAGAACTAGCTGGTAATTGCTGAAGTCAATCTGACTCGGCAACAAGTGGGGCGTCGCTGCTAGCACTTCCTTTTCCGGTGTCAGGGTCAAAATCACTGTCCAGAGCAGGGGGCCCAGGCTAAAGATCAAAAATATTCCTGCCATGAGCCAATAGAGCATACGGCTCGACCGACGTTCTTTCATTCCTACTACCTCCTATATCTTTTCTGCCATTTTACGAATATAAACAAAGGCTAAGATGCCCGATAGAATCGTAATCACATAAGTAATCGCAGAGCCAAAACCAAAGTTCAAGAATGAAAAGGTGTTCATGTAATTATAAACTAAGAGGGTTTGGGTCTCGTAGCGATAACCAGCTAGGGCTACAATTTCATCAAAGACGTTTAAGGCCGCCATGGTCATTTGGATCAAGGCCAGACCAATGGAGGGCCAAATAAGAGGCAGGGTGACCATGCGGAAATCCTGCCAGGCTGTGGACCCGTCCACTCGGGCTGCCTCATAGAGCTCGCGGGGGATAGTCTGCAAGTTAGCCAAGATAAGCAAGGCACAGAAAGGGATCACCCGCCAAGCCACAACCAAGGCAGCAATCATCATGAGCATCCAGCGATTGGCCGTCCAAGCAATGGGTTGGTCAATCAGTTGCAAGTTTATCAATAGCTTGTTTAAAAAACCGTAGCCTGGATAAAAGATAAAATTCCATATAATCCCATTAACAATTGGGGGTAGAGCCCAAGGGATAATCGCAATCGCCGTCAATACTGGCGTTATCACATGTCGGCGGTTGAGCATCAGGGCAATGGCTAAGCTCATGATCAAACCAATAACCAGGACAAAAATTAAAACCAGCAAGGAATTGATGAGAGCCTGGTAAAAGTCCGAAGACTGTAAAACGGTCAGGTAATTCTCTAAGCCCACAAAACGCACATTACCGGGCTCAGTTAATTTTAAGCGGTAGAAACTATAGACCAAGGTCCGGCAAATGGGGTAGACCACAAAGACCAGCATGATCACGAGCATGGGGCTCAGTAGCAACCAAGGTTTGAAGCGTTTAAACATCATAGACCTCCTTCAAAGCTTAACAAAAAAGAGGCTGGTTCGATTGTCCAGCCTCCGACAAAGCAGATTCATTAGATTCTTTCCCAAATCGTATTGGCGAGCATCCGTTTCGCTTTTGAATTTGGCCCTTGAATCTTGGAGGACCAAGAACGGCTTTCGCCGTTTTGTACTATATCCGTAAGTCGCTAACGCTCCAACGGCTATAGCAGCATCGGTTCGGGCTAGCAGAAATAGCTCCTCTTCACAAAGATCCACCGAAGACTTACAGTCTTCTCTTGCTCTTTGCTCCAGAGGTCTATTTCTCCCGCTAGTCCTCGCACCCTTGGCTTGCTTTTTCATGACTAAGGGCCAACTTCAAAGCTCCACTCCTGCTCAAAACAAGCTGATATAAAAATGATTCTTTAATAAATCGCTAGTTACCAACACTAAAAGTAGAAAATTCCTAATTAGGCATTTGTCTCGACGATGGCGTTTACTTTTTCTGTCATTTGGTCAGCGGCTTCTTCTGGTGTTAACTTCCCGTTAGCCATTTCGCTAATGGTATTGAAGATTTCTGTACTCATTTCTGTATAGTATTTAGGCACGCCGTTAGGGAAAGGTGAGCCGACCATATCAGCAAGCTGCAACATTTCCTCTGATTCACGGATTTGCCCGTCTGATACGACCGCTTGTAAGGCAGACTTGCGAGTAGGCAGGATTTCAACTTCTTTAAAGAGTTCTTTTTGGGTTTCCTCAGAAGTGTACCAGTCGACGAATTTCTTCGCAGCTTCAGGATTTTCGCTATATGGGGAGACACCAACTGCTTCAACAAAGGAATCGGTCCGGTTTGATGGGCCATCCTTACCAGGAAGGGGCACTACCTCTACCTCGCCTTGGACAGCTGAGTCTTTCTCCGAATCCACGCGAATGGCATAGAAGGAAGGCGCAACCGCATAAGAGGCTTCCCCCTTCTTGATGAGGTCATACTTGCCTTCATTGGTCGTCCGGTAGGCAGGGTCCACTAATTCTTTTTGGTTGAGCTCATCCATGATCTTCAAGGTTTCCAAGGCATTATCCCGGTTGAGAGTATTGTCCTTATTGAAGACTTCGCCTGTCAGCGCATAATTAATAGTCAAGAAAGAAGTGGTTGTATTCTCGTCTGCAGCCATGGGAAGAGCCACCGGATATTTAACCACTCCTTGGTCCTTAATCTGCTCAGCTGCTTGGACCACATCCTGCCAGGTCTGAGGCGCCTGGTCTAGGCCGGCTTGGTTAAATTGTTTCTGGTTCATGTAAGACATCCGGTACTCGTTGGAATAAGGGATGGCATAGTAGTCGGTCCCTACTTGGAAGGTCTTCAGTGAAGGGATATCTTTGACGGTCGCTTCATCAACTTCCAGGGGAGCCAACCAACCGGCTTCTTTGAATTCTCCTACCCAGGACCAGTCCACTTCGAAGACATCGGCTGCGGCCTTCTTCCCTACAGCAGCGGTTGAAATCTTATCGCGGATATCATCCCAAGAAGTTGGCATAACATTAACCTTAATGCCTGTCTCATTTTCAAAGTCTTTGAGCATCTCGTCACTCGGTTGGCCGTATTCTGGAATCATAAAAGAAATTTCTTGTTTTTCGCCGTTTCCAGCTGCTTCTTCGCTCTGGGGATCGGTATTATCCTGGGCACTCGACGATTCTTCCCCGATCCCCATGCCCGCATTGGAACAGCCAGCCAAGAAGGCCAGGAGTAGAGACGTTGAGGCTAAGTATTTAAAAGGTTTTTTCATGGTTTTTCCTCCATCTAATTATTAGGACTCGTTTTATTTCTTCTCTAACAAGGCGAGGCAGTCCCGCTTGATCGTCTGTAATAAAGCAAAGTCATCTTGGTAATGTGTATCAATCGTATCCTTCTCTGAATCATAGGTCATTTGACGAATATCCCCCGTCAAGCGCTGGACCTGGGCTTGTACCTGGTCTTCTCCGACCTCAGCCTCAATGGCCTTAAAGAAGCGATAATCTTGCAAGCCAAAAACCAGCTGTTTCCAACGCAAACTAAATTCAGGCTTGCCGTTAGCGCCAGGATAAACAAAGAACATATCACCGGCTGCCCACTTGTAGGTCTTATAGCGGATATCGCGGTTGGGATTGGCAGTCCACAAGCAATAATTCCAACGCAAGAAACCCTTCACCCCGAAAGCATAGGTCAGATAGCCGACCAAACGTGATTCCATTAAGGGACTGCGGACAAAGACATTCAAATTTTGAGGGAAGCAGCAGGAATACCAAGTCATCTCTGCCCGCTTCTGCCAAATTTGTGAATCTGGATCATCCAGCTTATCAATCAGAATTGAAGAGATGGCTGAGTTACTTTCAAAGTTTCCTTGGTAAGCCTCTAAGAAATCGCTATGTAGGCAGGCATGCTTGAAGCTGATGGCTTCCTTACTGGCTGAAGAGAGAAAGTCTTCAAATTTCGCAAAGCGGTCGGGATCATTAGGTTCGTCTGAAATCACCTTCACCCGGTCCCAGAGACCACGGTCTTGCATGTGGTCAAAGACGAGTCCCAGATAGGTTTTTAACTCGGCCTTGGTGCGCAGGTAGCTCACTGTCCCCTGGTCTTCGTCATAGACTTGGACACGGATTGGGTCCTCATAATCGACAAGGGGATTGCCGAAAGCATAGGCATCCCAATTCCCTAGGAGGCCAAAGAGGTTGATTTCTTCTGCCATCCCATAGCTCAAGCAGAGGTCCAGATAGCGGTCGAGCGCGGTGAAGTCAGCCACTAATTCCCCCTCACGGCGACTGAGGCCAACAATCTTATATTCAAAGAGGCTGCTAGGATTATCGCTCACCTGGTAGCAAGCCTGGCCAGCCCAGGCATAGTCAGAAATCACCAAGTCACAAACTTTCTGGCCCGCTTCCGCAAGTGGTTGGATATAGTTTTCAATCAGTTTAAAGTGGTCATCGGACCAGAGCGGCACTTCATAATAGCGAGCAAGGGCCGTCAAATGTTGCCAGAGATCAAGGAAGAAGGGCTGGTCTTCGGGATAGGCATAGTCAGCCACTTCAACGATGAGAGAGGTCTGACTCACCAAGTCTTCATCTTCGAAGCCCTTCCGATAATAAAGCTTGGCTTGAACTTCATGCTTGCCGGGACGTGTCCCCTTCAAGTCCACCCAGAGGCAGTGGGTCCCCCGGTCTAAGAAGGCCGCTTCCCGGTGGAGGATACGGTCCTTCTTGTATTGCTGGTCATCATCAAGGACTGCCCCTTCAAAACTCAGCCGCCCTTCCAAGCCTTCCGGTAAAACCAAGGCTAGGCGGTAAGAGCCAGTTAAACCATTCCAAGGCAGGCTGGTATCCCTATTCAAATTGACCCAGGATTTCTGGTCCAGGTCGAGGGCTAACTGCGCCCCACCCTGCTCATCCTGGAGAAAAAAAAGATCCTCGAGCCTCTCTTCATCTGCCATCGATTGGTTGCCAAACTGGCGAATCGTCGGTTGCAAAAATTTTAAAGTCATAAAGACCTCCATTCTTCATCCATCAAGTAAGGAATAACTTCATCAATCTGATCCAAGCACAGGCAGGCCTGGTCTCTCATCTGGGGACTGGCCGGCAATAAATCGGGAATAAGCACCGTATCGAGGCCAGATGCTCGGGCTGACAGGAAGCCTGATTCAGAATCTTCAAAAACCAAAGCGGCTTCCCTAGCTATCCCTGCCCGCTTCAGAGCTTCTTCATAGACATCCGGATAGGGCTTAGAGCGCTCAATATCTTCCCCGCATACATAGGCTTCAAAATAGGGCTGGATACCTGTCGTTTCCGTCATCGTCAGCACATTATAGCGGGTCGAAGCGGAGGTGATATAAGAGACATAGCCCTGATCTTTGGCGAAGGCTAGCAATTTTTCAACGCCAGGTTTTAGCTGCAAGCGTCCTGCCGCAACGCCCTCTCTGAAAGTTGCCAGAGCCTGGTCAAAAATTTCCTGCCCCTGGCTCGGGCCAGCTAAGTCTTGCAGGCGGCTCAGGGTATAGCGCCAGCCCCGGCCCGCATAAGCCGCATGGTCTTCCTTAGAATAAGGATAACCATGGGCTAGGAGAGCGGCCTGCCGAGTTTCAAAATATAGGGCCTCCGTATCAATCAAGAGCCCATCCATATCAAAGAATAAGTGTGTCTTTTGCGTCAATAGCTTCTTTCCTTCCCTAGTCAATTAAAGCCGCCGCCCCCAAGAGGCCATTGTTTTCACCCAGCGAGCTGGCAGATATATGGTCTAGCACATGGGCTTGGTCGGGGAAGAGCATAGGCTCTAAGGCTTCCTTACAAGCCTGCAAGTAGCCAGCCTGCTCTAAAATCACCGAGCCACCAAGAACAATTTCCGCTGGATCGAGCACACAGATAATCTGATAGAGGGACCATGCCAAGACTTCTGCCCCCTCCTGGATGACCTCCTGGGCTTGCCGGTCGCCGGCTTGGGCCAGGTTAAAGATGTCAACCGTGGCTAAGTCGGGACGATCTAGGAGCTGCCGTCCCCGGTCTTGAATGCCTGTTCCTGACGCCAGGTGCTGAACTAAACACTCCAGATTCCGGTAAGAGACGGGGACTAGCGCCGTTTCCCCTGCAAAGCCGGAGCCGCGTATCATCTGACCATGAACAAAGCTCTGTGAGGAAATCCCGGTGGACACGGTTACATAGCTAAAGGTCTCTTCTGGGTCGCGCTGGGCCAGCTGGTATTCTGCTAGAGCCGCGACTGCCACATCATTATCGATACGAATGGGCAGGTCGAAAGATTCCTCTAAACGGTCCACAATCGGAAAATTTGCCCAAGGAATCATCATTTGATAGACCGCAATCCCACGGTCTCGGTCCACCTTACCGGGAATACCTAAACCAATCCCCCGTACGCTGGCCTTCCCTGCTTCCTGGAGAGCTCTTTGGATTAATTCCTTCACGAGGTCAAACAAGTCTTCCCTCCCGAGTCCAGAAATTTTGCGATAATACTTCTTAACAATTTCTAGTTGGTCATTAACGAGCGCAACAGAAAGCTTGCTGCCGCCAATATCGACACCAATGCGATAAGCTCCTGCCTGCGTCATAGATAACTCCTCCTTTTTCTACTTACTAGTCACTTGCCCAAAACGACGGGCGGCATCCATATAGGCATGGATATTCTCCAAGGGACTCTCCGCCGGGACATCACAGCCAGGAGCCAGCACAAAGCGCATGGGATCTGTCCCCATGCAGGCATAGGCCGCTTCTACCGCCTGGCTAATGCTTTGAGGATCACCCTGCCAGAGCAAATCAACGGGAGCGATATTCCCTTGAACTTGCAAGTGGTCAGCCAAAATTTCCTTAGCCTTGGCTAAATCAACCACCTGGTCCACGCTGAAAGCATCGACCCCTGTCTCTACTACATCCGCTAAAATTTTTTCCGTTTGCCCACAAATATGTAAGGCCACAAAAGATTCTTTTTGGTGGATGTAGTTCACGAGTTCTTGGGTATAGCCTTGGGCAAATTGACGGTAGACCCGCGGACTAATCAAGCTACCCGAAGCCACAGGGTCAGAAAGAGAAATATAAGTCCCTTCGAGCTGACTAAACTGGTCCACTACATCCTTTAAAATCGCCAAGACTCTGTTAAGCAGGGCGTTGAGTTCATCTTTTTGCTTGCGGGTGGCCCGAAGCAATTTCTCTGGGGCAATAAGCCCAGCAGCTGCTGTAAAGGGGGCCGGCATATGGATCCGGCAGTAGACCTGGCCATCCGTTTCTTCCTGGATAATTTTCACCGCTTGGAACACTTTTTGCTGGCCAAGATCGTTGTCAAAATGAACCGCATCATAGGGTAAGCAGTCGAGATCAGCCAAATCATCCAGAGCGTAGCGGCTAACTGAAGCCGGGGCATCCTCAGCCACTTTCACTTCCGTCCCCAAAAGCTTGGTGAAATTCTTAGTAGAGTAAATCAAAGAAACCGCATCGTGACCAAATGTTTGGTAAGAAGCCACGAGCTTCTTAGCCAAAGCCTCAGCAGAGGATTCAGATTCTTGGTAGGTCATGCCTACTAATTTTGCAGCGATTAGGTTGTCATAAAGAATGACTGGGGCCCGGTCAACACTCTGCCCATTCTTAAGCGCCTGATATCTTTCAACTGCTGTCATTTGATCCATTATGAAACCGCCTACCTTTTTGCTATGATACCTTATCTTAGCATATTTTCATAAAGCTTAACATCAAAAAACTTCCGCTTTACTCAAGTTATTAAAGACTTGGCGAATAGATGCGCAAAGGGAGACTCGTGCCCTGAATCAATCTTTCTCTATAAGAAACTGCTGCTGCCGACCCTGATGGCCAGAGCTGATCAAAATCAGACATAAATTAATCTAAATCGTAGGCCACCCTTAGCAATTCCACATATACGTGATTCATTTTTTTGGAATAAATAGCATCTGGATGGGCAACTTGCCCCAAACGGATAATTAGACCCGCCGGATCCCCAGCTAAAGTCCCCATACCTGCAGATCCATTATTGATAACTAAAGTTGCCTTGCCTTCATAAATAACTTGGGAACAAGTGTGGGTACAGGCAATGACATCGATTTGATAGCTCTCCATAAAAGCTTCAAGTTCCTGTTGCCGACCTGGCTCTTGTAGGGACTCTGCTGAACACCCCCAACCTGCTAAAAACTTTTCATCCCCATGCAAGACAAGGAGACGTAAGCCATAAACTGTAAAAACTTGGACTTTACCGAGATTTTGAAAAGAATCTACTGGTATTTGAGACTCCCTCACCATTTCCTTAAGCCTTTTATGAATGGCATTTGACCGACTTACCGCTGCATCTGAAGTTGACGACGGATAAGCACATCCACAGCCAATTTCTTGGTCGCCAGTTCTCAAGAGTTCAGCTTCTACATTGCCTAGCGACCGATAGTGGCAGTTAAGCCGCTCTTCCAAATCTTGGAAAAGGTCTGGGTCACAATCGAACCAGTGAGTATCCCCATTAAAACATAGAGATACCGGCTCAGGATCCCTGACTTGCATAGCCTCAATCTCATCCAAGGCATAGGGATTTCCATAGAGGCCGCCAATAATGTAAAGTCCTTTATCGTGATCTGGAAAATCTTTTTCATAGACCTTCTCTTCTATGGCGTAATCGCTTGGACAAAGTCTTCCTGGTCTCATATTATTCGACTCCTTTACTTTGAAATTTTTCTAAGAGTCCTGGCAAAAGATAGCCTAAAGTGCAAAGGATCAAGCCGTAAACATTGGTCCCTAAAAGCAAGGCGCTATCTCCAGCCCCAATAGCAAAGATACTTGGGACAAGCCCAAAAGTATAAAGCAAACCAATTATGATACCTATCCAAAAGCTCAGTTGGAAGCTCCACTTATTTGTTGGCACAAAACCATGAAGGCAAAAAATAGGCGCAAAGCCCATAACCATGGTGCCACTGATGGTTGTTGCACTAAGGATGCTTGTTCCAAAAAACATGGGTAAATTCCCCAAGATTGCAAAAAGCACCATAGTCAGCATCGCAATAAATCGTGTTTTTTTCTTAGTCAAGCGAATACCCAGCAAATGAGGCACGTCAATAGCAGATAATTTCGCAATACTTGAAAGCGCAGAATCAAGAGTCGACCCCGCTGAAGACACCATAATCCCTGCCATAATAACAAGGGCGGCAGTTCCCAGTGACTGGGCAACAGCTACTGGAATATTATCCGTTAAAGCCATCCCCTCCATCTTGGCGTAGATGCCAACAAAAGAGAAAAGCACAATCGATACGAAACCCGCTAGGCCCGCTATGATAAAAGCCTTGAGCATCTTCTTCTCATCTGAGATAAAGCCCCGGTCAGTTAAAACTGGGTCATGGAAAGGATAGCTAAAAATTTGAACAGCAGATACTAAAAGCATGTCTACTCCCCCTAGCAAAGTCCAATTCCCTGACTGAACATAATCAGTCATCGGACGATTAGGCAGCACCAATGCAAAAACAGCCACCATAAAAATAATAAAAATGATACTTTGAATCATATCGGTTACAATCGCACTCCGCAAACCACCACGGACAGAATAAGCTAGGGTAATTACGGAAAATATCACAGAGGCAAGTATAAAGGGAGTAGATCCCGACGCCCCAAAATAACCACCTACTACTGAGGTATTCGACCAAATCTCATTGAATAAGCGTGTAAAAATTGCCAAAGTAAAGAAAATTCCCGCCCAAGGGCCATAATTATGATTGAGAAAAGGAATAATCCCTTTTGCTCCAAATTTTTTACGTAAACGGTAGATAACAAAACCAGCTAAGGGAATACATAGCCAATAAGTTGCGTAGGCAAAGCCTCCCACAATTCCATACTGAGCCCCTAAATTAGCTGCATTAGTTACTGATTTAGCAAAAATCCAACTAATAAAAATGGTTGCTGTTAGTAAGGGGAGCGAAGAATCCTTACCTTCCTTATTCGTTCCTCTAAAATACCCACTGAAATCAACAAACTTTGGCGATAATAAAAACATCAAAATAGCATAAATCGTAAGAAAGGCCCACATCACTTCATTACTCGTCATAAACTTCTCCTTTTTAATTCAATAAAAGCCAGAGCAGACAAACTCTGGCTTGACTAACATTATACTTATACTTCCAAGGGCTTATCTGTCTGCGTGGCCCATTCCATCAAGGAGCCGTCATACATGGCAACCTGGTCTTGACCAAGATAATTCAGAACAGCTCGGAGCCAGCAAGCCGCAATCCCAAAACCGCAATAGGTAATGACGCGCTTATCAGGATCGAGCACAGCAAAGTCTGCAAAGACCTGCCGCAAATCTTTTTCAGGCAAGAGCGCGCCTGTCTCAGGATCAGATAAGGACCCGAAGAAGACATTAACTGCGGATGGAATGTGTCCCACTCGGTCGTCACCGAAGCCAGCAAATTCCCCCTCGTATTGGGCCTTAGGAAGACTATCTAAGATCACAACGCTCGGATCTTCGACGGCTGCTTCCACTTCCGTCAGATCAGCAAGCAGGTCTTCTCGACGTTGCAAGCTTAGCTGGCCCTGCTTGCTTTCAGGTATTTCTTCTGTTAGGGCCCGACCTTCACGCTCCCACTTATTCAAGCCCCCCTCAAGGATAGCAATTTGTTTTTCGGGAAAGCCCTCATAAGCCAGCTGCCAGGCCAAGCGTGCCGCCCACATATTCGCTGTAAAATCCGCGCCGACTTGGGCTCCACTGTCATAGATAACAACCTGGCTATCTTCAGCAATCCCCAAGTCTTCCATATTTTTCACGAAAGGCTCATGGGCAGTGACTTGGAAGGGAATCGGGTCATGACTTGCTGCTTCAGCCAGTTGGTCATAGAAGACAGCCCCTGGTAAATGTTTGGCCGCATACTGGTCCTTACCAGAGCGCAAGAACTCTCCTTCTGGATCATTAAAGAAAACGGTAGCATCCACCAAAACTAAGTTTGGATCGGCTAGCTGACTCGCTAATTCTTCAGTTGATACAATATTTTTCATCAAAAACCTCCTACGCTTCAGCCAAGGCGACTTGGGCTGGACATTCTGTCGTCAATTCGCCTCCACAAGATGAACCAAAACCAGCTGTACAGCCATAACAATAATCGCGGAAGAGGATCTCCCGTCCAAGATCTTCTTTATCAATCACATCGGTAATTGTATCTCCCGTACTAATCGGCAGGTTAGACATTTGATGGAAGTCACAATCATAGAGTTGGCCGTCGTAACCCACTGACAGCTGGGACCGGCACATCAGATTAGGTACCGTCACGGGATTAAAGGCATTGCGAAGGATATCCATATACTCGTCATAATAGTCCATATCATTTAGGAAATCTTCAAAGTAGCCCATAGGCAGGTTGGTAATGGTATATAGATTCGTAAATTCAATGCCATACTGACCTAAGTGGTTGCGATAGTCTACCGCCAAGGCGTTTTGCTCTGGGGGTAAAGTGGCCCCTAGCGGATTATGGACGAGGTTTAAAGGTCGGTCTTTATCAATGCCATAGCCATAAGAATTCAGTTCTTGGAGGACCTTGATTAACTTCTTAAAGACCCCGCTACCGCGTACGACATCCACATTGTCTTCAGTGTAACAAGGCATCGAAATAAAAATCGTCACAGGATATTTTTGATAGAACTCACGCATTCTTTTATTCAAAAAAGTCCCATTCGTTCGGACAATCACTTCGTCCACATAGGGAGCCCCTTTCTCTGCCAGATAGGTGAAGCCTGGGTGCATAGTAGGTTCTCCCCCTGTAATATCCAGGGTCGTCACTTCATCATGGGCCTTGAGAAATTCAATGCAGGCATCCATAATCTCGGGCGACATCATTTCATTCTTCGAGTCGCGCATCACGTGACAGTGCCGGCAACGCAGGTTACATACCTTACCAATATTCACTTGCAGAGTAGTAATCGCTGAGGTTTTCCGGTATTCAGGTTCGATCCGGTCAATAAAATCACTTGACATTATTTTCTCCTTTCATTTTTGCTGATCATCGAGGGACAACCAAGTCTGGTAGAGATGATCTTTTAGTGCCTCTTTTTTAGTAATTCTAGGTGTCGTGACCAGCGTCTGCTGGTAAGGCTTAGTCACCACATACTGGGTCGGGTCCTGGCTCGGGCAGTGAAGGCGTCCTCGAGCTAGGCCTTCTACACTCAGCCAATATCTCTCTTGGTCTAAAGAAAAGTATTCTGGATGAACGAGGCAGGCCGCTGCCAGGCTATCCCAGTTATAGAAGCCTTTGATGCCATACTCTAAGTCATTATCGCGAAACCAAGGCGCTGAATATTTTTGAATCATTTGGACAATAGGGCCTTCCACTCGGTCGAAAGCTGCTTCATATTGCTCCTGGGTAAAGAGCAGGTCCAAGCAATGATTGCCTGTCATGACACGGACATTATGCCCCTTGGTTAAGACTTGATAGGCAGCTTGAGGATCACAGGAGAAATTCAATTCCAACATTTCCTGCTTGGCGAAGTTCAGGGGCGCCGTAGTGCCTCCCATCAAGCTAAAACCAGCAACTTGATCAAAGAAATCTGGATTAAGAAGAGAAGCTCCCATAAGATTCGTCAGAGATCCTGTCGCCAAGACATACAAGTCTCCTGCATATTGGGCAGCCAAATCAGCCAGAAGACGACTAGCTGGATTGAGATAATCGCCACAAGCCTGACCGCCCTTAGCATAGGGCAGATCAAGCTGAAGCGTCTCTAGGAGATGCTGGGTATCCCGGTCCACCAGGTCGATCCCCTTATTCCCGAACGTCGATGTCACAGCGATCAGCTCCACTTCAGGACAGCCTAATAAATAAAGCAGCGCCATCCCATCATCCACATCACGATTAGCCGTAAAAAAAGTATTGTCAAAATCAATGGCTACTTTCATCGGTTAAACCCTTTCTAGACCTAGCCTTTATCCCAGCAATGATCATTTGGAAGAGGCTTAGAGCAAGTAGAAGCAAATAGTAGAGATAGTAGGTTTCCAATTGGTCGAAGGTCCAGAATAAACTATAGAACGTAAAGGCTAAAGTCAAGACTAGCGCTCCATAGGCTGATCGCCGTTTGTAACGAAGCAGAAGTATAACGGCCACTATAAGACACAAGCTAGGCAGTATCCAGGTCCAAAAATCATGATAAAGTTCAGCTTTCCTTGAACGATAGAGTACTGACCGCATAAAATTCAAATGATTCGCGTAAAAACCACTAACTTGCGTCATTAAAAAGAGCGCGAGAACTTGTAAGCCACGCAAACTTGCGATCACTAGCTGGACAGGCCTTGACTTAATCAAGGATTTCCACATCATTTCCGCGGGGATCTCCTACTTGTACCGGGTACTTGCTTGGATTTTTTTGATGGTTTAAATTCCATTCATACCAACCCCCATCTTGGACCGAAATATCATGCCAGCCTGCTTGTTTAGCAACAAAGAAGGCTGTAGTATTACGCCAGCCTGTTCCACAATAGAATGTTACCGGTTTATCTTGACTAATTCCCCATTCTTCCCAATCAGCAAATACTGCTTGTGGCTCACGAATTGTGCCATCTTCATTGGTTAGATAGTTGACGTCAGCTGCTGTTTCGCTGGCTTTGGCCCAGACTGCTCCTTTGATCTCGCCTGCCTTGTCAATGTAGTCATAACCTGATGTTTCACCAATAAACTCAGGCCAAGAGCGAACGGAAGCAATCACCAAGTTTGGTTGGGACTCCTTAGCTGCTAGGAGGTCATCCGACGTCTTAATATAGGCTTCGGGCCGACCTGGATAATCCCCGCCAAAATCTTTAGCTGCGGTAACTTGAGGACTTTCCTCAGTAAGTTCATAACCTGCCTTCTCCCAGGCTGCTTTACCACCGTCAATAATGTGCACTTCATCTACACCCAGGTAGTAAGCGGCAAAGGCCACACGGGAAGCCGCATTGACATCCTCACCATAAACAAAAAGTGGTGTATCCTTGCTTACCCCCTTAGCGAGAAAGGCTTTGACCAAGTCATCATCTGCTAAGAGATTCCAATCACTCTCTTCTGTCTCAATCTCCATCGTATCCATGAGTTGAGCACCTGGCAGGTGGCCTTTTTTGTAGGCTGCATCACCATAACCTGCCTCTAGAATCTTGGCTGTATCCTGCTGGTCAATCTGGTCTTTAGCCCAAGCGGCATCCACAAAAATATCCTCTTTCTTGCTTTCGCCTGCTTTGACCAGATGGGTCTCCTCTTTTGAAGGAGGGGCTGGTTGCGTTGAGTCGCTAGCTGTTGAACTTTGCCCTTGGCAAGCCCCTAAAAGAAAACTAGCTAGTCCACATACTGCTAAAATTTTTTTAGTCCAATGCATCTAATCTTCCTCTCTTCTTCTCAATTACTTATTTATCGCGGTAAAATTTTTGAATACTTTCAATCGACTTTCCCTGCCTGAATAGGGCTTGGGCTCTTTGCATCTTAAATAGGGTTCTCAGATAGCCCTTAGCTTCAAAGCGTCTCGCTGAGGTATAGATCTTCTGCTCTGCCACCCGGCAATAAACACCAGCCTCCTTGGCCCGAATCGAAAGATCATAGTCTTCCATTAACGGGTAGGAACGAAAGCCTCCCAAAGCCTGGTAAAAATCGCGGCGCATATGCATGCCCTGGTCTCCAAAGGCAATATGGCGGTGACTTAGCCGCCAATTGGATCCTGCTGCAATCAGACGCATCCGCCAATCCTCACTGGTAAAGCGCAAGGGAAAGGCAGCAAAGGGGACTTCCTGACCATTCTTTTGTACCTCCTTAAGAGGGCAAGTTTTAAAGAAAGAATCTGCATGCAGAAAGAATAAGATTTCACCCTGACTGGCAAGCACACCTGTATGAAGCTGTTGCCCCCGCCCCGGCTGGGAGTTAACGACTGAGTAGCCTGCCGCCCTGATTAAATGGGCTGTACCGTCCCGGCTGCCCCCATCCACGAAGATCAGCTCATGCGGAATATCTGGATTAAACACCTCTAAATGATCAAACAATTGATCCAGTTGGTTTCGCTCATTAAAAACAGGAATGATAATACTAATCATCAGCTAGTTAAGGGATTCCTTTTTCTTCTTGCGGTCGGTATAGACCCGGCGCAGGAGGGCAACTAAGACGCTCAAAGCGAATAGGATCAACAGACCCGTCACAAGCTTCTGAGCGCCACCTGTCAACATACCACCTACATAAGAATAAATAATGGTCGCCGGTAATTGACCGATCCCTGTGGCAATAAAATAACCCCAAAAGCCCATCGATGTTAAGCCTGCTGCATAAGATACAATATCAAAGGACATAAAGGGCAGCAAGCGGGCCACTAGGATGGTCTGCATGCCATAGCGGTCAAAAAAGTTTTCGATGCTTTCTAAGCCCCGCTTAGTCGTAAAGCGAACAACCACATCACGCCCTAAGATGCGGGCAATGTAAAAGCATAGGGCAGCCCCCACCATCGCACTCGACCATGACAAGATAGCTCCCTGCCACCAACCAAAGAGATTGGCATTGGTCACCGTAATCAAGAAAGCAGGGAGCGGGGCGATCACTGCCGTTAAAACCATTAGGAAAAATGAAATAAGTGCCGCATAGCCCCCGTATGAATCGATAAATTCGCGCACTTCATCAAAATTCCCCGTTGCAAACATCTTAAAGACCTGGTTGATCCATTCCCTAACTGGGGGGATCAGGAAATAAATAGCCAGGCAAAGGACCACAATACCTAGCAATAACCAGCGTCGCTTACTGGCTTCGTTAGTTTTCTTCGTCATCTGTCTCCTCCATCTTCCAATAAAAAGAGCGACCCAATCTAAGAAACTGGGCCGCCTAAAATTAACTACCCAACTAGATCAGAGACTTAAATTATTTCTCTGACAAATCAAAGCCGTCCCATTCCTTAGTACCTTCTGTGGCATTGATGGTGTTGTAACCTTCATCTGTTAGGGCTTGAGCGATAGTATTTGATTTATTACCGGAGTAGCAGTAAGTCAAGATAGTTTTATCTTTAGGAATATCAGCTTTCTTCGCATCCAAGTCGTCAACTTCGATATTTACTGCCCCTTTAACGTGGCCTTTATCGTAGTCCTTAGCCTTACGTGCATCGATGATGTAGTATTCGCCATCATTGTTGTCAACCATTTCTTGGAATTTGTCTCCTAGCACATAGCCAACTTGAGTCATTGTTGAATAGTCATGGTCTTTAACCCCGTCAGCATTGTAAACTTCTTCAAAGCCGTTTTTAGCCAAGATGTCTGCCCCTTCCTGGCTCTTGTTCCCAGTGTTGCAGATCGTTACTACATTTTCTTTTTTATAGTTGCTTAAACGGTCGAGGTTATTTTCAAGTTCATCGACAGGGATATTGATGGCCCATTTCACATGGCCTTCTTTGTATTCATCTTCTGGACGAACGTCGATGACGAGGTAGTCTTCTTTCTTCTTGTCATCAGCTAAAGCTTCGTCGAGCTCTTCGCCGGATATAGTTTTAACTTCAGCCGCTTGGTCAGCTGTAGCTTCTGTTTGAGCATCATTTGAACCGCTAGAAGCAGAGTCTGTGTTATCTGCACAAGCAGCTAGTGACAATGAAGTAAGAGCAGTTAAACTGAGTAATAATAATTTTTTTGACATAATTTTTTCTCCTTTAAATTTTTAAATTTCCCATTTCTTCAATTCTTCGGCACCGCCATGAATGGCAAAATCGAGCAGAGCGGTGAGGCCCTGGCGTTCGGTTTCTAAGTCAAAAGCTTGCCCCGCAAAAGTATGGCCCAAGGCAAAGGGAGTCTCAAGCATGCGAGGTGGGCGGGCTTTTTCCGCCACATTAGGCAGGTGCATCATGGAAGCCGTGCGTATGCCCCGGCTTTCAATTTCGCGCTGAATCAGCCCCACGGACTGGTGGCAAATATATCAGCCAGGAGACAGCAAGGCAATATCGACCTGGTCCTCCTGCAATTGGTCAGCGATAGCAGGTGCCGTCTTATTCATGAGCTTCTTAACCTGGGGGATGTAGCCCATCAAACCGAAGTGGTGAGGAGCTACTTCTCCAATCTTACCCTCCCTAGCGAATTGCCGGAGGATATCCAGGGGGAAGACCAAGTTAATATCTTCGAGGGCATCTCGAATATCATAGTGTTCGTGGTTTACCGTAAGGTCCTCATAGTCCACATCTCCGGGAATAATACGGAAAGTTGGATCTCCCTTCTTCGTCTCAAAAGGCGGATCCGTCTTCAAGCGGACCCCCGCCGTGGTAATGAAAGCAACTCGGGCTTCATCTAGTGCCTTATCCATATGCGCAATTTTGGGTGCCGAATTGATGGTCACGACCATGTGCTGGGCGACACGACTAATAACAACTTCTTTTAAACTTCGGCGATTTTTTTTAACGATAAAAATCCTCCTTTCTTTATCCAGGCAATCTTTTAGCGATATAGTCTTCAATCATCTGGATGAAGTCAGTACTTAAAAAGCGTGAAATGACCTGGTAAGTTTCCTGGTTACGCGCCAATTTATCAGCTTTATTATATTGCACATAGGCCATGGCGCACCAAGTCAAGCCCCGCAGGCAAGTGAAGACCAAGTACTGGTCGAGCTTAGCCTGGTCAATCGCAATCGGAGAGTGGGCATCATAGGCCCGGATGAAGCTTTCTAAAGACTGGTCATCATAGAGGTAGTCAGTCTTCCAAAGCGTCGTTGTCGGCGCTAAGAAATGTCCCAAATCCTGTTCACGTTCCCCAATCAGCGGCTTCTCCCAGTCAATGACATAGGACTGGTCGCCTGGGTTGATCAGGAAATTAGAGGCATTGAGTTCCGTATTAATGATACAAGGATTAACAAGCTGGGCGCTGTGGTCATAGACCTTTAAGCCATCTAAGAGCCGCTGAATCCGCTGAGTCACTTCCTCCGACCGCCCCTCCCAGGACCGGTAGTGGGCAAACATGGTCTCAAACTCTTCATACATCACCACAAAGGGTTGGCCCGCATAAATGAGATGGTCTGCCTGCTTAGGATCTTGTTGGTGAATTTGCGCCAATAATTCCGCTGCAATCTGGCTATCCGTCTCATAGTCCAGCTGGCGACCAGGCAGGAAGGCTTCCACTAAATAACCCGCCCCAATCAAGGGGTGGTAGTCACAAAGCGCCAAGGGTTTGGGCGTTACGCCACTCGCTTCGAGCGCCTTCAAAGCCCCGTACTCATACTGGATCTGCTGGTCGAGATGCAATTGTGAGCCCAAAGCAATCCGCAACAATTTCCTGCCTTGGTCAAAGATAAAATTGGCATTATATTCCCCTTGGGCTAGGAAAGTCGCCTCAGGGTCCCCCGTCAAGATAGCCGCAATATCTTCTTTATCATCAATATCACGGATGGCTGGCAGGAGTTCATAACTGATCCCGGCTTGGTCAGCATGTGAAAGCGTCGCCGCCAAAACAGAGGTATGGCCATAACTTTCCAGGGCAAATAGGTCGGGATAATAGGCGGACATGCCGATCAGCCCATAGCCCCCATCCAAGCTAGGCGCCAAAACCAAGTCGCAGGAATCCAAATAAGTGAAGGCTTGGTCGACCTGGCTAGTAGATAAATCATAAAGATCTGACCCCATAAGAGCCACCTGGTCATAACCCCGGTTGAAACCATCTCGAATCGCCCGAGACATACGTTCACCTAGGCTATCGCCCTCCTGCCAAAACACCGCTTCCTGGTCAAGGTTTAAAAAGTCACCCAAGTCATAGCCGGCTTGGTCAGCCGTTAGCCAGAAACAGAGGTCTGCTTGGCTCGCCTTAGCCCGCTGATAATTCATCTCTAAGAGATACTGGCTAAGCGCTTGGGTTTGATCGACCGTCAAGAAATCAGACAGACGACTCTTCGTCTCGCCTTTCAGTGGCAAGCGAGTCATTATAATTAATAGTTTTTTCATAGCTTTTGTATGTAAAGGTTTCCATATAAACAAAAAAGGTGCTGACAGCAAATGCCAACACCCCTTTGAATTATGGATACCCGCCGGTAATTTGTTGAATGATGCGGCGACGAAACCTCTTCGCATACTAAATAAGCCACTAACTTTCTTATTTACTATGCCCCACAAGCAAGCTCATAATATCCCCATTAGAAAAGTGTATAGCATTTACCAGATGTCTTCCTAGCATCTTTTTATAGACTCACTGTACATACATGATAAATGCCCCCCTCTCTAATGTATTCACTCAAACGTTACCATAATCACAAGAAAAAGGCAACTATTGTTGCCCTTTATAGAAAATTTTTTTATTACTTTAAAGATAAGAAAAGCCCTCAATCGGATCGGTAATGGGGGGGATCCAATATGAGGGCCTGGCGCAGTCGCCAACTCTTTCAGTAAAGAACAGCCTAACAAGTAGGAAGCGCAAGGAAATCGACTATCAAAGTTGGAGAAAAACTTTTATCTTCCTAAAACGGTCTTTTAATTTGTGATGGTAGTAATCGAGTAACTGTTAGCAGGGTTCTTTACTGAATGGAACTGGCGACCTCGGTCGGTTCAGTCTAACGGAGACCCAGCGCAATCCGCGCATAACGCGTTAAACGGTCCGGGCTCCAAACAGGCTGCCAAACTAATTCCACTTTAACATCCTGAATAAGTTCAATCTCTCGGAGCCTGTCCATCAGGGTCTGGAAAATCACATCGGCTAAGGGACAGCCTGGCATAGTGAGGGTCATCCGCACCCACAAGTGCCCGTCTCCGTCATAGAGCAGGTCATAAATCAAGCCTAAATTATAAATATCAATTCCAAGCTCCGGATCGATCACTTCCTGGCAGGCGGCCAACACGTCTTCATAGAGCTCCGGATCCCGCAAGCTCAGTTCAGTGAACTCACTAGGATCTGCGAAGCGTTCCGAATTCGTTGCTGCCGCATAGTTCTCGTTCCAATCCTGGTTTTCGGCCAATTGCTCTTCAATTTCTTCCTTAATCGAGAGGGGGAGGGCCTCTTCATTCCCCATTTCTAGTTTATCTTTATCGATGGTCATAGGAATCGCCTCCAATTCTTATTCAGCTAAGTAGACAGTTTACGCGAGCTAGGTGCGATTTTCAAGTTAGATAGGAAAAAAGCGCCCGCAAACAAATGCGAGCGCTCGGTAGATACGAGTTAGTCTGGCTAAGAACTTGAGACGAGGTTAAAAATAGGCATAAAAAACCCAGCATCCTCAAATTCTCGAACTAAAGCTCATTAAAAAGGCGCATTTACACGTGTTTGCTAAACTAGCGTCATTCAACTGTACTCATAGCCTAACCATGTAAATACCCCCACTCTTATCTAGTGATACTATTAACAATATACAATACTTTAATGGATTTAGCAAGTCAAAAATGCCCAGAAAGCAAGGAGGAGGACTGGTCAAGGCAATTTTGTTATAATGGAGTCAAAGCAAACTAAAGGAGGAAAATACATGACCCGACTACACGCGACCTTCTATTCTGATACCCTACGCATGGATATGCACCTCAATATCCTTGTCCCTCAAAACTGTGAGCGCACCCCTGAAGCCATCCGGCAAAAGCGCCGTCCCCCCTACCGTGTCCTCTATCTCTTACACGGCCTGTCCAGTAATGAGGACGGCTGGTTACGGTTCACCTCGCTTGAACGCTATGCCCGCGACCTCGACCTGGTGATCGTGATGCCGACTACCCACCGCGGCTTCTACATGAACACGGCTAAGTCCTATGCCTATAGCGACTTTATCAGCCTGGAACTGCCTGCCTATATCCAAAACCTACTGCCCGTTTCAAGCAAGCGGGAAGATACCTTCATCGCAGGGGCTTCCATGGGCGGTTATGGTGCCCTCAAGGCGGCCTTCACTTATCCTGAGCAATACGGCTATGTGGCCTCCCTATCTGGCGTCACCGACCTCTCCGCCCGCTACCAAGAAGGCCCTGATCCTAAGTCGCCCTTTGAATTCGACCTCCTCTACGGCGGCCAAGATCCCAAGGGCACTGACAAAGACATCTACCAGCTGGTGGACCAGGCCATAGAAGCTGATATCGACCTGCCTAAAGTCTTCCTCACTTGCGGTCGCGAAGATGAACTTCTTGGACAAAACCATGATTTCAGAGATCGCTATCAAGACCAGCTCCAGCTCAGCTTCCAAGAAGCAGACGGCGGCCACGGTTGGGACTACTGGGACACCCACATCCAAGACGTCCTCGACTGGCTCCCCACCTTGTCCGATTAATCAAGCAGGCAAAAGCGCATGAATATAAGCAAGAGCTGCCACTCCTCAACCTAGAAGTAGCTGCTCTTGCTTTTTATCATTATTTTAGCCAAGCTATTCCTCTTCAGCCGGCACTTGGACCAAATCCACCCCTGCCTGATCTAGGGCCTGGGCAATATTTTGGGGAATGCCGCTATCCGTATAGACCCGGTCAACCTCCTCCAAACGAAATTGTAGGATGCCTTGGCTGTTGGTAAATTTAGAAGAATCCATCAACACATTAATCTCTTGGGCAGACTCGGCCAGGGTCCGGGCCGCATCGATCCGTGCAACATCAACCCCGGTAAAACCCTTTTTGAGGTCAAAACCGTCCATTCCCATAAAAAAATGTTGGACCTGGAAGTAGGAGGCAATTTCGCGCAGGAAGGGGCCCACGCAGACCTGGGAGTCCTTCTGGTATTCCCCACCCAGGAGAATGAGCTTCACGCTAGGAGACTTACGCACAAAGGAGGCAATAAAGGTCGAGTTGGTGATAATCGTGATGTCGCGGTTTTCAAAGGCGAGAATTTCTGCTAGAAGAGCGCAGGTACCTCCCGATTCAATCATCACGGTATCCCCATCGTGGATGGCTGCCGCTGCCCGCTTGGCGATCCGGTGCTTGAGGTCATAGTTCACTGCCAGACGGTAATTCATATCCGCGCTAGAGCTGACCACCGCATAGCCGTGCTGTCGGCTCAGGATCCCCCGCTCTTCCAAACGATCCAAGTCTTTCCGAATGGTTACCTTGGAGACTTGGAAGTGGTCTGCCAATTCATTCACAGATACCTTGCGTTTCTGGCTCACCCATTCCACAATCGCATCTTGTCTCTTCATTGCTTCTTCCTCCTTCTATCGCTTTTCCATTTTGCCAGCTTAGACACCCTTTCAATCCCTCCTTAAAGTACGTATAATAGGAGACACAAGCCTTTGAAAGGAGTCTTAGCATGGACCTCATATTTCTCGACGCCTACCTCCAAGAAAAGATCTGGGGCGGGCAAAAATTAAAAGATATCTATCATTTCCAATTGCCTTCTGACCATACCGGAGAGGCTTGGATCATCTCCGGCCACCCCCACGGCCCGTCGCGTGTCCATTCACCCCAAGCCTATGCTGGTATGACCTTAGCTGAGCTCTACCAAGACCAGCCAGAACTCTTCGGCCAGCCTGAAGATACTAACTTCCCCCTCCTGGTAAAGATTCTTGACGCCAAGGAGGACCTCTCTGTTCAAGTCCATCCCGATGACAATTATGCCTGGACCCATGAAGGGGAACTTGGGAAGACCGAATGTTGGTATGTCATCGCTGCGGATGAAGGAACGGAGATTGTCTATGGCCACCGCGCCAAGAGCCGTGAAGAATTTCTACAAATGGCTGGCGAAGGCCAGTGGGATAAGCTCCTCAAACGCCTTCCGATTAAAGCAGGCGACTTCTTCCCTGTGCCAGCTGGAACCATCCATGCCATCGGGGGCGGGGCCCTTATTCTAGAGACCCAGCAGAGCTCCGACACTACCTACCGGGTTTATGATTATGACCGCAAAGATAAGGATGAGCAGAAACGGCAACTCCACCTAGACCAAGCGGCCGATGTTACACATTTTCCCAGCCAAGATACCCTGGCCCAACCCAACACAGAAATCCAGGAAGGCGGGCAAATCACAGAGCTTTGGGATAATCCCCACTTCACCGTCTACCGCTGGCAAGTCAAGGAGGAAATCCAGGTCGATACCTCTAGCCATCCTTACAGCTTGGTTAGCCTCATCCAGGGCCAGGCCCAAATCGAAGCTGATGGTAAGACCTACAACATCCTAGCCGGCCAGTCCTTCATCATCCCGCATGCTATCCAGAGCGTTAAACTCCGAGGTAAGGCAAGCCTGATCTGCTCGCATCCCAATTAGAACAGGGTGTGAGGTCGCGCGGGTAGAAGTGGACCTCTGGAGCAAAGAGGCATAGAAGGCTGCAAGCCTTCGAAGACTCTTTGTGAAGAGGAACCACTTCTGCGCGACCGAACCCGACTATAGGGTGCGAGAGAATGCGGAAGAAAGGGACCTCTGGAGTAAAAGGCTAGAGAAGGCTGAAGGCCTTCGACGGACTTTTATGAAGAGGAGCCCTTTCTGCATCCTCGAACCCGACTAGAACAGGGGGTGAGGAGAAGTTATTTCTGCAATTTTGAACCCAACTACAAACTATAACTATTCGAAGGTCAGCTAGTTACAGATATCGTATGCTTGATCTGATTCAGACCTAAGCGACTTTTTGTCACACTCTCATTTCTTCCTCCAGCCCAAAGCCCGCTTAACCACTTCAAAGAAAGAGAGTGAGCGGACAATCCGATCGGCTGGTACATACTCGCGCACTTGGCGCAACAAAGCCTTGGCATCTTTAGCCGCAAAGCTGAAGCTGCCGGCTTTTTTTGTTTGGATGGCAAAGCGGGGAATCCAACGGCCAGAGAAAAGGAGGGAAACCACCACATAATCAATCTCCTCCCAGGGAATTTGGATAAAGTTGGCAGGATTGCGGTCGTCATAGAATTCAAAAGCTGCATTACCTAAGAGAATCTTACCATAATCTGTCATCCCTAAAAACGATGTTGCCTTGGTCACATAGACGACCTCTTGGTTCAAAGACTGTACCATAGAAACTCCTTTCCGATACTTAACAGCAGGGACAAAAATTAAGAAAGTCCTGGATCACTGAAACAAAGGAGGAGCCAGGCAAAGGCGTGCCCTCAGTTTGTAGCGTGGAGACCAGGACTAACTGTTGAAATTTTTTAATTACATGAGCCCAATGACATGGAGGATAACCCCCGCTGCGAAAAGACCCAGAATAATCACGATTGGTGAGACCTTCTTATTCAATAACCACATACAGAAGAGGGTCAGTAAGAGCCCCGCCAAACCAGGAATCAAGCTATCCAAGTTATCTTGGAGGGTGGTTACCTTAGTCGGATCGAGCGATAGGCCTTGAGCCTGTTGTTCTAAAGCGACCTTAATGCCTTCTGCACCGGCAGGGAGTTTATCCCATTCAATATATGCCCCTTGGTCGAGAGGAACCTCTGATACAACTGGAGTAAAGGAGATCGCTACCCAACGGTTAACCAAAGAGCCGAGGATGAACATCCCCAGAATCGAAGCCCCCTTGGTAATGTCTTGAAGTAAACCGCCTGACAAGTCTTCAGTAATCTTAGATCCTGCCTTATAGCCGAATTCCTGGGTATACCACATGAAGCCCAAACGAATAGCATTCCAAGCCACGAAATAAATGATTGGGCCGAGGATATTGCCCCCCATGGCCAGTGATGCGGCTAGGGCCCCAATAATTGGCTTCACAGTGAACCAAAAGACCGGGTCTCCGATCCCTGCTAAAGGACCCATCATCCCTACTTTAACTCCTTGGATAGCGACATCATCGACAGGTGCCCCATTAGCTCGTTCTTCTTCTAAGGCCAGAGTTACCCCAAGGATCGGTGAAGCCACATAAGGGTGGGTATTAAAGAATTCCAAGTGCCGCTGTAAGGCTTTTGCTTGTTCGTCTTTCGTCTTATAGAGTTTACGGATAGCTGGGATCATTGAGAAGACCCAGCCACCATTCTGCATCCGTTCATAGTTCCAAGAACCTTGGAGATAGGTAGACCGTAGCCAGATGGAAATCCGGTCACGTTTCGATAGTTTAACGCCTTCTGCCATTACGAATTCTCCTTTCTTTAATAGTCATCAATCAAGTCGCCGACAGGGTCCCCGGTATGTTTAGGTCCGGATTGGCCGTTCGACGACCCGCCCATTTTAGAGAGTTGGAGGTAAAGTAAAGCGAGCGCGATACCAATCGCCCCAAGCCCAATCAAGGTCAGCTCCTGGATCGTAGCGAGAACGAAACCGATGGCAAAGAAAGGCCAAACTTCCCGGGTAACCATCATATTGATCACCATAGCATAACCTACAGCAACCACCATGCCCCCGCCAATGGACAGACCATCTGTCAACCAGTCGGGCATAGCCAAGAGAAGCTCACGCACAGGACCTGCCCCGATAGCTAGGATCAGAGCAGCAGGGATGGCGATCCGCACCCCTTGCATGACAATCGCGATCATATGCCAGATCTCTACTTTACGAACGTTCCCTTCAGCAGCGGCCCCGTCCATAATATGGACAATCCCAGTTGCTAGGGTCCGGCAGATAATGGTCAAAAGTAGACCCGCCACAGCTAGAGGGACGGCCAAGGCAATGGCTGAACCAATTCCAGCTTGACCCTGCCCCCCTAGGACCAAGATAATAGCTGATGCCACAGCGGCTAGGGCCGCATCCGGAGCAACCGCTGCCCCAATATTAGCCCAACCCAAGGCGATCATCTGTAAGGAACCACCTAGCATCAGACAGGGTCCTAGCTGGCCACTTACGAGACCAATCAAAGTGCAGGCAATCACAGGTTGGTGAAAATGCCAGGCATCCAAGATCCCCTCGGTACCAGCTAAGAAGGCAATAAAGATAATTAAAATAATTTGGATAATATTTAAATCCATGAGAATGTTCCCTCCTTAAGCGTTTATTTTATGCATTCTGCTTGTCAATTTCTTTCTGAGCTTGCTGTAAGATACTGTCTATGTTGTCGCCTTGATCTGCAGGCACCTTACGCACATCAAAGCGCAGGCCTTGATCTTTCAAAGCTTGGAAGGTGTCAATATCGTCTTGACTGAAGGCCAAGACTTTATTGGGTTGGACCTTCCCCTTGCTGTGAGCCATAGAACCCACATTAATTTCTTCCAGTGGGACGCCGCCTTCAACTACCCGCAAGACATCTTGGGGATTTTCAAAAAGCAAGAGCGCCCGTTCCTTACCGAAGTGTTCTTGGTCTTTACCGATCTTAATCATCTGGTCAATCGGAATCACGTGAGCCTTAATTCCAGATGGGGCCGCCTGCTTGATCAGTTGGGTTCGCAGCTCATCCTTAGCTACCGCATCCGATACCACAATAATCCGCGTGGGATGAGTAGCCCGGGTCCAACCTGTCGCGACCTGACCGTGCAAGAGCCGGGAATCGATCCGAGCCAGGACAAAATCCATCTGCCCAGGACTCCCCACCTGACCACTGCTGGCAGGAGTCTCTTCAGCCTGGACTTGCTCTGTCTCTTCTTCATCTTTCGCCAAGCCTTCCGGTAGGGGTTTGACCCCTTCTTTAGCCGTTGCTAGGATATGCCCGGCAATCTCCTGGGCCGTCTCCATGGAAAAGCGTGAAGCGTAAGCCTCGATCACCATGGGCAGGTTCATCCCGGACACAATGGCCCAGCTGTCTTCGTGGCCTTCAAAGAGATTGCTGGCCTGGTTGAAGGGAGTCCCTCCCCACAAATCAACTAAAAACAATACCTGGTCAGGATCAGAAAACGATGCGATAGCTTCTTCCATTTTGGCCCGCACATCGTCGGGGCCTTCAGAAGGCAGCAGGGTCACTGCCGCTACATCTTCTTGGTCGCCAAAAATCATGGCACCCGATTGCAAAATACCATTCGCAAACTCACCGTGACTGGCGAGGATAATTCCAACCATCTCAATACCTCCTTGGTCAATTAATATAAATATAATAAGTCAATGAAAACGATTACTGATCTATTATACCTTTTTTAAACTGTCCTTTCAAGGCCAAATCCCTTTCGTTTACCACGATTTCGTAAGTCTATTGTCTTTCTAAAGAAACAAGCCTTGATCAACACTGCAATTGAACAGCTCCTTCGCTATAAAATTTGGTCCTTAAAAAGCCATGCTAGCAGCTTGAGCCCAGCTCTCTCGCCCAGCAAAACGCAAAGGGCTAGTAGGGCTAAGATTTTAGCTTACTAGCTGTAATTCACTTCAGTCGGGTAAGGTGAAAAATCCTAATCCAATGACAAAAAAGGCTGTGCCTCTAATTGGCACAGCCACATCTTTTAACGGATTTATTTTTGCTTGTCGATCACTTGGCGCATCTTATCTGCTACATTGTCAGCAGTGAAACCAAGTTTTTCTTGGATCAAGTCGCCTGGAGCAGAGAAGCCGAACTGGTCGATGGTCAAGCTAGTGCCTTGACTGCCAGTATAACGTTCCCAACCGAAGGAAGCGCTCATTTCAACAGCGAGTCGAGCGGTGACTTGACTTGGCAGAATACTTTCCTTGTAAGCCTCATCTTGGGCTTCAAAACGGTCCCAGCTTGGCATGGAGATAACCGCTACGTCCACCCCATCTTCAGCTAATTTAGCTTGAGCTTGGATAGCCAGGGCAACTTCTGAGCCAGTTGCTAAGAGGAGGCCGGCTGCTTGGTCGTGGGCTCCTTGAGCAGGTGACACCACATAGGCTCCCTTATCAATTGGTGCATGAACAGTCGCTTCTAGACTTGGAAGTCCTTGACGGCTGAGAACGAGAACAGTTGGTTGATCTTGGGTTTCAATCGCTTGTTTCCAAGCCGCAACGGTTTCGTTGGCATCAGCTGGACGAATTACTTGCACATTAGGAATGCAGCGGATGCTGGCTAATTGTTCGATTGGCTCGTGGGTTGGGCCATCTTCCCCAACTGCTACGGAATCGTGGGTCATCACGAAGACAGGAGCTGTCCCTTGGATGGCTGCCAAGCGGAGGGCTGGGCGGAGATAGTCAACAAAGGAGAAGAAGGTCCCCCCGTAGACCTTGCTGCCGCCATGGAGCTGGATCCCATTCATCGCCGCTGCCATAGCGAACTCACGCACACCGAACCAGACATTGCGTCCAGCATAGTTATCAGCTGTGAAGTCTTCTTCGGCACTGACCATAGTCTTATTAGAAGACGCCAGGTCAGCTGCCCCACCCCAGAGATAAGGTAATTTTTCTGAGAGGACTTGGAGGACTTCATGGCTAGATTGGCGTGAAGCCAACTTGGAATCTGTACCATAAACTGGCAGGTTTTCTGCCCAGTCGCTAGGTAATTCTTGGCTGAAGCCCAGCTCAAAGTCGCGGGCTAAGTCTGGATAAGCTTGGCGGTAAGCCTCAAAGCTTGCTTCCCAATCAGCTTCAGCCTGAGCGCCAGCTTCTACCATTTCTTCCTGGAAGCGCGCCTTAACTTCTTCAGGAACGAAGAAATCATCATTCTCCCATTGGTAAATGGCCTTAGCTGCAAGGATTCCTTCCTTACCTAAAGGTGCCCCATGGACGGCTGAACTGCCGGCATTAGGTGCCCCATAACCAATCACTGTCTTCACTTCGATCAGAGTCGGTTGGTCCGTGTGGGCCTTGGCTTCTTTAATGGCTTGGTCAATGGCTTCCAGGTCATTCCCATCTTCTACCCGGAGATAGTGCCAATTATTCGCTTCAAAGCGTTGTTGGACATTTTCTGTGAAGGCCTTAGAGGTCGGTCCGTCTAAGGAAATATCATTCGAATCATAGAGCACCACTAACTTGCCGAGGCCCAGATGACCAGCTAAGGAAGCAGCTTCTTGGGAGATCCCTTCCATCAGGTCCCCATCCCCACAAAGGGCATAGGTGTAGTGATCCACGATCTGATGGTCTGCCTGGTTATAACGGGCTGCTAAGTGGGCTTCAGCCATGGCCATCCCAACAGCCATCGCAATCCCTTGGCCGAGTGGTCCAGTGGTCGCTTCAACCCCGTCTGTATGGTTCACTTCGGGATGGCCTGGTGTCCGACTTTCCCATTGGCGGAACGCCTTGAGATCATCAATCGTCACATCATAACCTGCCAAGTGCAAGAGCGAATAAAGCATCGCTGACCCATGACCAGCAGAAAGAATGAAACGGTCACGGTCAACCCAGTTTGTTGACGTTTCAGGGTTCACTTTTAAGTGTTTGGTCCAGAGCACGTAAGCCATTGGAGCTGCACCCATGGGCAAGCCGGGGTGGCCAGAGTTAGCCTTCTCAATCATGTCCATGCTGAGGGTACGAATCGTGTTTACGCCGAGCTCATCAACTTTATCGAACAATTACTTCACCTCTAAATTATTATTTCTAGGTCCTTGGACCCGGTTACAGTCTATCACTTCTATTATCCTAGAAGCGCCCAGGATATGCAATGTTTAAATTGAATTTTCATCCGATTTCCGGTAAGTGGAAAAAGGCTGGAAGATTTTTCCAGCCAATTGTTTAATATTCACTCAAGTGCCCCTTCTTGTACATGAAGTAAGCGGTAGCTACCGAAATGATCATGCAAGAAATCAGGATATAGGACTGGTATTGGGCGAATCCCTGGGGTCCTAGGATTAAGAAGATCCCGACCGCAAATAAGATAGGAGCTACGGATAGCTTCTTATGGTTGAGGATCTGAGGGACCGTAATGGCACCGTAGAGAGCCGGAATGATTTGGTCAAAACCTGGCTTCAGGAAGGGGTGGTTCAGGATAGGAACCAACCAGGAACCGATCAAGAAGGCCCCTAGAATCAAAATAATTATAGTCACAATGGAAGAAATCCCTACACAGATAATGGCGATCACATTCCCCTTATCCGTACCTGGTTCGACACCAGCAATCTTTTGACCGGCAACAGTTACCGGAATCTTCAAGTTCGTGATATTCCCGGTAATCGAACTGAGATACATAGCGCCTGCTCCGAGGATGGGATAGAAGGAAACATTCTCAACTACCGCTGTGGGAAGGAAGATCGCGATCAGTCCTGAAGCAGCGACCAGGGCCTTGCCAAAATCGAGGCCTACACCTAACCAGTAAGCCGTTCCTAGAGGGACCATGAACATCCCCATTAAGGCAATAACACTTGTGATCCGACCCAAGCGGTTAATCTCCCGGCTATATTGGGCATCGGATTCAATTTTTCTCTTATTCTCTGCCATACAAGCACCTCCTAAAAGACATTAGCGTAGATAATGACGGCCAGCATGCCCACAATCATGGAAATGGGCATCGAGAAGTCACTCAAGAGTCGCTGGTCGTAACGTTTGGATAAGGCATTGAGAGCCAGGGTACACAAGCCCGCCGCCACAAAAGCTATGATCGACGAAATATTGGCTACATTAGCCACATAAGGCGTGGATAGAGTAATCAGCATAGCTGTAAAAAGGGCTGCAGAGAAGATTCCTACAAAGGCCTTACTCTTAGGATTTTCCCGCATCTTCTGAGACATCTTATCCAGCTGCCCCATGAAGAGGATGTTAAAAAGAATCCCCCAGATAATTCCAATCGTCATCACAAACATAATAATCACATAGATCTTTGGCGTTAGGCCCGGGTCGGAAATATCCGTTAGCCCCTGACTTTGGGCTGCAATATTAGCCGCTGACCCCTCGTAGACAGCAGAGCCGACAATGGACAAGCGCAACCAAGGGAAATATTTACCTAGGGGTACCGACAGGGCGAGCATCATAACAATAATGGGAAGAGAAGGCACAATGGATAGAAGCGCACTATTGGTCATAGCCCGTTTCAGTACCTCTTTTTCCATGTCAAGTTCCAAGCCTCGCTTCCAAGCTTTACGAATAAAGAGCAGGGATTGGATGACAACAATTGCAATAACCAAGGCACAGAGGGCAAAGACCACTGGACTATTGGCTACTTTTAAATAGTCACTCATTATTTTCATCTCCTTTGATAAAAAAGGAGGCTAGGAGCTCATCCCAGTCCCCTCTTCGTTATTTAGATTTTTTGCCTTGCTAGCTAATGATTAAGACATCGCTTAAGCAAGAGCACAACAGATCGCCAGCTATCATTCGATAGAGGATCGTCATTTTTAGGCTAAGTAAGTTTTGGCTGTTTCGATATAGAGGTCAATAAATTTCAGGTAATCTGCTACTTCCACATACTCATCGAGCTTGTGGGCACGGGAGGTTTCCCCTGGGCCAAAGACTGCCAAGTCATAGTCATCACTAATCCGGCCAAAGTTGGAAGCGTCGGTTGCGCCGGCTAGAGTTTGCGTCCCCACTTCCCAGTCAGCTGAAGCTTGGATAGCCTTAACTAGGGCATTGTCTGGGCTAGATTCAGCGGCGGGGTTGTTTTGTAAGAGATTCAATTCCAGACGACCGTCATTCTGCTCGTTGAGTTCGTCCATGGTGTCTTGCATCATCTTAACCACTAAGTCATTGCCAGCTTCTGGCACCACCCGAGTATTAGCCTTCATGACTGCCTTGCTGGCGACACTATTGATCTGGGTCCCTGCTTCAATCACGGTATTCACATTGAGCGAACGGCCCAGTTGGTCATTATAGGCTTCATCCGTATTAAAGGCTTGGTCGAATTTGTCATTCATGATATTGATGTAGTCCACCAAGAGTTGGATGGCGTCGATCCCTTCTTCCGGCATGGAGCTGTGGGCACTCTCCCCATGGGCAATCACTTCATACTGGATAGAGCCTTTGTGGGCATTGATAATAGCTTCATTTCCGCTTGGTTCAGCGATCAAGAAGGCGTCGGCATCATCGAGGTAACCTTCATCAACCAATTGTTCCGAACCTAACATACCGATTTCTTCCCCAACCGTTAAGGCTAGGCGCAGGGTCCCCTTGAGGTCCGCATTAGCTTCTTTCAATTCAATGAGGGCAATCACGATAGCGGCTAGGCCAGACTTCATATCTGTCGTGCCGCGACCGAACATCTTACCATCCACAATTTCAGCCCCAAAAGGATCGTGGCTCCATTCCTCATGATCGCCAGCTGCAACCACATCCAAGTGGCCACTATAAACCAAGACCTTACCTTCTTCTTGGCCCTTGATTTCAGCCACTAAGCTGCTCCGTCCTGGGGCATACTCTACCAATTGACTGTCAATCCCATGTTCTTGCAAAAGATCAGCAATATACTTAGCCACTTCTTCTTCATGGTCATTTTCACTTGGAATCTGAATAATGTCCTGTAAGACTTTGATACGTTCTTCTTTATTCATCCTAATCTACCTTTCTTCTCAGTAAATGTCATATATTATGTCAAAAAAGATTAAAAGCTACTTATATTTTATCTGATTTTAGGCCTTTTTGCAATTATTAGTTCTTTTTGCGTTATTTAATGTAACATATGGTGTAAGAAAAAAGATCCAGACAAAGCTGGATCTTAGTCACTTATATTTAAGCTTCTTGGGCTAGCATGCTGCTAATCCGGGTCATGAATTCTTCGAGGAAGCGGTCCGTATCCACCTGAATAGCAACTGACATGCTAGGGTCTGGATCATTCAAGCGCTCGTTATCGCCAATAGTCCGGCCCCGGCTGGCACCTTCTGTTTCCACCTTCATATTGAGGGGCAGGTAGTCCACCAGATCTTCTTGGACGGCTACTGCAACGGCCAGGGGATCGTGGAGGGCACAGCCCTTCAGATGGGGTGAGGTGATTTCATAAGCTTTGATATAGTAGTCAACAATATCAGCCAAAACCCGGCCGGCCTCCGTCCCCAGGGCCCGCCACTTCGCGGTATCCTCATAGGTCAGAAGGGTGCGGAGAGTCACATCCAGGCCAACCATGGTCACATGGACATCACTTCTGAACAAGCGGTCAGCTGCCGCTGGATCTTGGTTGATGTTAGCTTCCGTATAAGGGGTCACATTGCCGCAGACCGTTAAGGCCCCACCCATGATGACAATCTTACCGGCCTTCTTGAGGGTCGCTTCATCTTGGGCCAAGGCCGCATCGAGGTTAGTCATGGGACCCGTAGCCACAATGATTAAGTCCTCGCCATAGAGGTCGCAAGCCGACAGGATAAAGTCAACGGCGGATTCTTGGCTAGGCTGGCGGGCAGAATCTGCCAAGTCGACATTGCCAATCCCATCCTCACCATGGATGAGAGCTGAAACCTCTAAGACTTCAAAGTCAGACTTGTCGCTAGCATGGGCTAGGCCAGGAAAAACAGGCACCTGGTCCTGGCCAAAAAGATCCAAGAGCTTCAAGGCATTGCGAAGGCCATCCGCCATCAAGACGTTCCCATAAGTTCCTGTAATGCCGATCAATTCAACTTCCTTTGAGGCAACAGCGTAGGCAATGGCCAGGGCATCATCGATCCCTGTATCCAAATCGAGAATAATTTTTTTCGTCATGGTTCTTACTCCTTGTTCACATGGTTCCGGCACGAGGGCCTTACTGGACGGTCAAATTTCTAAACTAATCTTGGTCGTAGGCAACAACTTCTCCGGATTCGGCATCAATCTTCACTTCACCCTTGCTTTGGCGACCATCGCGGAGGTCCACCTTCCAGTAGAACTTGCCATCGCTGTCGCGTTCAAGCTCCCATTGCCTTGCTTGGTCAGCACGCGCTTCCTTAAGGGCAATTTCAGTAGCCTCTTCTAAGCTAATCACTTGGTCTAATTGGAAGCGGTCTTTAGGGTCATTGGCACTGCCCACTTCTTCCTTCTTCTCAACAATGGCCAAGTCATCCGCCAAGGTCAGGCTGTAATCCTTGTCGTCATCTTCCCCTTCGATTTCAAAGCGGGAATCGCCTTCCGCTTCCACCTCAATGCTGGTCAATTCAGCACTTGGGAATTGATCTTTGAAGCTAGCAACAGCTTCTTCTAAATCCTTAGTAATAGCTGCGACATCTGTCTCAGCCCCGCGACGGTCAGACTGAGACCGGCTAGACCCTGATGAAGTCCAACGAGAGCTTTCTTCCCGATCATCTCGGTCGCCTTTATCCTCTTGGTCATCTCGGTCATCTTGACTATTTTGACTTGCTTCACTGCGGCTAGACTTCTTACTTTCTTTGGATGCGCTGGAAGACTGGTTCTCTTGAGCTTGGTCCTGGCTATCCTGGCTCGATTCTTCTTGTGTTAAGGGATCCACCCGTTGTGCTTCCTCGCTCGGTTGAGCCTGGCAGGCCACCAAGAAAGTAGAAGCTAGCAAAATAGTTGAAGTCCGTTTAATCCATTTTTTCATTCGATATTCCTCCTTAAAAGCATATCACATGTCATAAATTTAGCTTAGCACATCTGCCTCTAAGAAGCACCCAAAAGCCCTTCAGGACAAGCTAAATAAGGAAATTTATGACGATCAAATGGACAAGGAGGCCAGGAAATGACAGATATCTTGAACTAGACAGTTCTTGACGGAATCCCCCTCTAAGTAATGGTTAGCTTGAGGATAAATATGGAGGCTAGACTTTCCTTTAGTCGACAAGAGCCGGCACAAACGCTCGGCGACTTGGACAGACACCACTTCATCCGCTTGACCGTGCCCTATAAAGACAGGCTGGTCAAGCGAAGCCAAGCGCTCAAAATTTTCATCCATCCATTGGTTCATCCCACTCAAAACCTGGTCAAATTCTTCAAAGAGCTCCTGAACCTGGTCACGGTCAGCTACGGTCGGCACACCTTCCAAAGACCGATAGTATTTTTGGCGCATAAAATAAGGAATCCGAGTCTGTCTCAAATCCGTCAGTATCGGACACGATAAACTAATGACAGCCTGCACTCGGTCTGTTTCACAAGCCAGAGCGAGGGCCAGGAAGGCACCTAGGGATAAGCCTGCAGCGACCACATTCTGGTGACCTTCTTTCTTTAAAAAGCTCAGAGCCGAGCGAGCATCCTCTAAATAAGTAGACAATGGAGCTGTTAAAACCATTTTTAAATCGCCTTCTTGGTGGCTGCGATAGTAAGGAAGGTATAGGGCATACCCCTCCTGTTGCAAGCTTTCAGCGAGCGACTCTACTTGATTGGGACTATCCCCTAAAGAATGCATCAGTAAAATAGCCGGTTTATCAGCCTGGCCTGGCCAATAAGACGTCCTTTTACGCGTCATTTGCATGGTCCCCTTCTAATAATTCGGCTTCCATCTGAAAGAGGAGGCTAGGTTTCTCAATCATATCTTTAATAAAGTTAATAATACGAACGATCTTATCCCGGGTAACAATCCGTGCATCCACAACTAGGGTCATCGCTTTCAAAGGACGAACCACCATCTCGCCTTCTCGAACGACCACTTCATCTTGACTAGCCGCCAAGCCTAAAATAGCAGCATCAGGGTAGTGAATGATCGGAACAAAACCATCTACAGGGCCATACTCCGACAGATCGGTCAGTGTAATGGTTGATTCTGAATTAGTTTCATAGTTAAAAATACGTTCTTTTTTGACTTCATATTCTAGCTCAGCCAAACGTTTTTCAATCTGAGCTAGCGACATGTCTTGGGCATCCTTGACTACCGGGGTAAATAAGCCTTGAACGGTATTCATTTCAATCCCGACATTGACATAAGATTTAAAACGGAAGACAGAGACCACATCATCAATGCTGGCGTTCAGTTCGGGATAACGATGAGCCGCAATACATAGCGCTTTAATGAAATAAGGGAGGTAGTCTTGCTTACCTAGACGGTCACCCTTTTGGATTTTTAGATAGGTTCTCAGTTCAGTCATATCGACTTTAACTTGAACAGAGAAAGGAGGAATTTTGTGATGGGTCATTTCGAAGCGAGAGGCATTATATTTACGAATATAAGTCTCTTCACGCCCCTGCTCTTCGTCAGGCCGATGAGTCCAATAGCCTGGGTCTAGTTCATTAATCCAACGATAGTTCCATTCCCGTTCGCCCACCGCATGGTCAAGGGCCATATCCACCATTTCCTTGGTCACAATCCCGTCCTCATTAACCGGCAAACGCGACAGGTCTAAATGATTAGCCACTGCATATTGGCGAACAGCCGGCGCAGCTTTAACGGTTTCGGCGCGTTTCTCTAATTCTTCCTTAGGCAGTTCATTAGCCACATGGACAGGAATGGGTTGGCTGCCATCTTCTGAATGCATAAAGTTAGTCTGCAAGGGCTCTAAATAGCGCTGCTTACGCTGGCTAGCTGCTTTTGGTTCCCCTTGTTGGGCCTGGCCTTGTTCAGCCATGAAGGTTTTATCAACCTGGGGTGCTTGAACTTTTTCTTTAGGCTGCTGTCCATGGACGCGCTGGAAGATTTCAGCAGCTGATCCGGTTTCTTCAACGATCAAATAATCGCCATCATCAGCTGCTTCTGCTGGGCTCACTTCTTCTTGGTCTTCTTTTTCCGCTTGATCTGAAGGTATACCGCTTGTCTCTTCAGTCACTGCTTCTTTTGACGCCAATTTTGCCTGGTCGTTTTCTGGGGCGGGAGCGAGTTTTTCATCTGCTGAAGCTTGAACAATCTGTCCGTCTTCTGCCACTCGACCCGCATCACCACCGGCTCCTGTTCTCAAGTCAGACTTGCCGTCGTCGATCATAAGCACCTTTTCATTGCGGAAGATATAATCGCCTAATTCAATATAGAATTTTTCGATGACACCATCCACTGGAGAAGCTAGCGCTCCTGTTGCTTTGTCCGTTTCCATTTCAGCAATCACGTCACCTTCCTTGACGCGATCGCCCACTTGTTTATGAACGGCTACCATCTGAGCCTCGAAGATCCCCTCACCAAGAGGAGGTAGTTTTACTAAAAATGCCATAGATTATTCCTTTCATTTATCCGTTAACTGTTTCCCTGATAGCTTGCAAGATATCCTCTGCACCTGGCAGCCAATCATCTTCGACCTGTTTGAAGGGGAAAGAAGTATTTGGAGCTGATAAAAAGCCAATCGGTCTTAATAAGTCATAAAATGCCCGACGAGCCATCTCTGATACAATCCGGTTACCAAGTCCAGCAATCCCCTGGGCCTCTTGAACCACTAGCAGGTGCTGGGTCTTTTGTACCGAACGCAGGATGGTCTCATAATCTATCGGGTGGACAATTCTTAAATCAATCACTTCCACCTGGATGCCTTCCTCAGCAGCGCGCGCCGCAGCTTCTTTAGCATAGCGCACCATCGCACCATAAGTCACCAGGGTCAAATCTTCCCCTTCGCTAAGAACTTTAGCTCGGTCGAGATCAATGCTATAGCTTTCTTCAGGCACCTTCTCACGGAATGACCGGTACAAGAGCATATGCTCCAAGAAGATCACAGGCCCATCATCCCGGATAGCAGCCGTGAGCAAGCCCTTAGCATCGATTGCTGAAGACGGCACGACGACTTTCAGACCTGGAAACTGGGCCAGCAAGCCTTCAAAGTTATCTGGGTGAAATTCTGGGGTCCCAACGCCCCCACCAAAGGGCGCTCTCACCACAACGGACATGGCTAGGTGGCCACCGGTCCGATAAGAGGCCCGGGCCATTTGGTTGATACTATCCATAGTCTCAAAGATAAAGCCTAAGAATTGGATTTCGATCACGGGACGGAAGCCTTGGTAGGCTAGACCAATTGCCATCCCCGATATACCGGACTCAGCTAAGGGCGTATCGAGGACGCGCTGCTTGCCAAATTTTTCTTGGAGGCCTTCTGTCGCGCGGAAGACGCCCCCATTCTTTCCAATATCTTGTCCAAAGAGAACCACTCGGTCATCCTGGGCCATTTCAAGCTCCAAGGCTTGATTGATAGCTCTCACCATGGTTAAATTATTGCCTGCTTCAGGATTTTTTCGATTATACATAAGTCGCTCCTCTCCCTTACTCTGAATCGCTGACTGAATCAGGATACTGCCATGCCAAGGTCTCATCCAAGGTCATTGGGACTTCGCCTTCGCTTTCAGCCATGCCTTGTTTGATGCTTTCGACCGCTTCTTCATAGAAACTGACTTCTGTTTCTTCTGAATACAAGCCCTCGGCCGTTAAATACTTGCCATAACGCAAGAGCGGGTCTCTGGCCTCCCAATAATCGAGTGAGGCTTGGTCACGATAGCGCATGGGGTCATCGCCCATGGTCGAATGTGGCTCCATGCGGTTGGTGACTAATTCAACCACTACCGGCCCCTTGCCCGAAGCAGCATGCGTCCTAGCTTCTTTAGCCACACAGTAGCTTGCGAGCGGGTCATTGCCATCAACACGGACACCTGGAATTCCTGCAGCTACTGCTTTTTGAGCCAGGGTCTGCGCCTGGCTCTGTTGGCTGAGCGGAGTCGAAATCGCATAGCCATTGTTTTGAATAAAAATAACTAGTGGGCTCTGATAAACCCCAGCGAAGTTCATCGCTTCATAAGTATCCCCTTGTGAGGTGCCCCCATCCCCAATATAGGTGAAAGTCACTTGCGGAGACCCTTTGAGCTTTTGTCCTAAGGCATTGCCCTGGGCCTGGACTAACTGGGCCCCAATAATGATTTGTGGTAGGGCTGCATGGATGCCCTTCTCATAAATAAAGCTCGACCCCTTCACATGCCCCTTAGACCAATTGTAAACATCAGCAACTGAAGCCCCATGCATTAGCAATTGGGGGATGTCGCGGTAGGAACCAAAGAGAAAATCCTCCTTTTCAAAGGCGTAATGGCTGGCGATCATCGCCGCTTCCTGTCCTTTAGAAGGCGCATAGAAGCCCATCCGCCCTTGCTGGGAATAGGAATTGGTTTGTTCATCAAAAGCTCGTGCAAAGACCATACGTCGCATTAATTCAACCAGTTCATTATCTGTTAAATCCGTTAGCAAGTCTGCATTGACGACTTCGCCATTCTTATCAATTGCCTGTAATAACGGGAATTGTTCAGCAATAACCTGTGACTGTTCCAAATTTAAAATCGTATTTTTTTCTACGTCGCCTTGACTCATATTAATGCCACCCTTTTCTATTGAAATAAGACTTGTGTCATTCATTCACAATTATAGCAAATATTCATTTCTTTGCCTAATTCAGTCCCAAGCTTTAATTGACTCTGACCAAGCATTCGACTATACTAGCACTAGTTGTGAAAGCATGGCTTATTATTAAGGAGGTGATCGCATGAAACATGTTGATTCAACGATGCCCACCAATCATGATCGTCAAACGATTGAAGCGCAAACCGCAAAGTCTCATAATCTGGAGGCAATGACCCTCACTTGGAGACAAGCACCACAAATCGCACCGGTGATTGATAAACCCTTATCCGATCTCCGTGTCGCCATTGCCGCTTCTACCGGTGTCCATCTTAGAACGGATAAACCTTTTATTCTTACAGGAGATGCCTCTTACCGTATTATCCCAGGAGACGCTGATTACCGAGATCTGACCATCAGTCACGTCCGTTATCCGAATCAGGCTGCCCACCGCGATCTTGATGTTGTCTATCCTTTGAAAACTCTTCGCTATATGGCTGAAAAAAATATCATCGGCGAAGTTTCACCAGTCAATATTTCCTGGATGGGACACGTCCCACGCGTTGATGTGCTGATTGAAGTAACAGCTAAACAAATTGCTGAAACTTTAGAAGAAAACCAAGTGGACTTGGTGCTCCTCTCGCCTGGCTGATTTATGTGTCACCAGTCCGTGGGATTGGTCGCTCGAGAAATCGAAAGCCGTGGGATAAGAACCGTTCTTGTCGGACATTTCCCTCATATTGCTGAAAGGATCCGTCCACCGCGCATGTATATTGTCGATGCCCCACTTGGAGAAACTTTCTCAAGTGCCTATGACTACCACATGCATGAAGTGATTGTCCACGAAGCTCTCGAATTTGCTCGCACTGGTGGGAGTGAATTAATTTACTACCCACCTTATGTCTGGAAAGATTATACCGGTCTGGTTCTTCCTGAAGGTGTTGAAGATCCACAACCGATTATTATCAAGAACCCTAGAGCACTATAAATTAAATACTAAAAAGGCTTTGGAATCCCTTCTTTCTTAGTTAGAAGGGGCCAAAGCCTTTTTTGTTAGTCATTCAGCGGTCGCCTATTCTGACTTAAAGATCAAGCGCATATAGCCATAGAGAACATAGGCAACAATAGCTATAGCGACTACGGTCTCCAGCAATACAAGCAGACTCGTCAGCGCATTATTCCATCCCAAAACGGGCAGGGCTAATTTCAAAGAGAAAGCCGAAATGACGAGGGGGAAGGTTAAAGCTGCTGAGGTAGGAAAGAAACCTAGACGAATCAAGCGAGGAAGTTGGACCAAGATGCTGAAGTAAAGCAGCTGAGAGAAGACTAGGAGAATAGCCAAGAGCAAGTGAGAAGGTTCTTGGAAACTATTCACATAACCAGCTACTAAGAGGGAGAAAGGCGCACATAAGATCGCCGTTGTGAGCTGGGCAGGTTGAGGCAAGTCACGTAAGCCATAAACCCGGTAGAGCATAAAAGGCATCACGGCAATCCCTCCAATTAAACCAAACCAGAACAAAATCTGTCCCAAGAAAAAGTTATCGTAAACAGGGGCCGTCACACTAGCCACCACAAAACCAACAAAAACAACCCCCCAAGAAGGAAAGACGACACTCATTTTGCGTTGGGGAAGATAGCGTGCGAGATAACGAATCACTAAAACTAAATTAAAGATTAAACCTACATACCAAATCACTTCAGCTAGCGTGATTGGTAGCTTCAATAAAGGCGTTAAATAAGTTGATAATAACATGATCGACATGGGATAAGTCGGAAAGACAGAAGCTGGTAGGGGGGCACTCATCTCTTCTTTAAAGGCTGAATAATTCACAAATAAATTCAAGGTATAAGCCATAAAAAGAAGCAAAGCAAGGCCACCCAAAACCAGGCGAATCCCCGCCCCGTAAGACTGAAGTAAGTTACCCAAAGTCGCTAGCGCCAAAATTAAGCCAGACATAGCGAAAGGCTGTCTCTTCAAATAATTCATAAGATTTCCTCCTAAAAAAGATATACTAATCACTCGAATTATAGCAATAAATGAAGCCAATCACAAATCAGACTTTCCGTTCAAAACATATGGGAATATTGAATCAGGGTGTGAGGGCGCGCGAGTAGGAGTAGACCTCTGGAGAAAAGCAACCGAGAAGACTAAAAGACTTCGACGGTGCTTTGTGAAGAGGAGCCACTTCTGCGCGACCAAACCCAACTATCAGGGTGTGAGGCTTGGATGATTGGACCAAGACACCCAAGCAAGTCAAATAAAAAAGCGCCAACACGACTGCCTTACTCCTAAAAGCTTAGCTGAAGGATCCAAGCTTTGGGAGCTACAATAGTGTCTGGCGCTTATTCTTTTAATAGCACTAGTCTTCCAACTGGTAATTAGTCCCAGCTAGAGCTTGTTTTAAGTCTTCGACTTCGTAGTCATCACTTACTGTGACTTGTTTTTGGTCGAGGTCGACTTCGGCACTTTCTACGCCGAAGACTTGACTTAAAGCTTCTTCAACATTTTCTTTGCAGCCTTGGCATTTAAGGCCGGATACTTGATAAGTCTGAATCATGCTTTCACCTCCTGATTCGATGGTTTAAATCTTTTCAAACGAAGGGCATTCAGTAAAACAGAGATGGAACTGAAACTCATTGCTGCCCCTGCAATCATTGGATTGAGGAGTGGTCCCCCGAAGATGTGGAGGAGGCCCATAGCAACTGGAATCCCCAGCACATTATAAGCAAAGGCCCAGAAAAGATTTTCCTTGATATTCTTAATGGTAGCCCGGCTGAGTTCAATACTTGTCGGAACATCTAGCAAGCTAGAACGCATCAGCACAATATCCGCTGATTCAATAGCAACATCTGTACCAGAACCAATGGCGATACCAACATCAGCTTGAGCTAGAGCAGGGGCATCGTTAATACCATCCCCGACCATGGCAACTTTATGGTCCTGGCCTTGTAGCTTAGCTACTTCACGTGTCTTATCTTCCGGTAAGACCTCAGAAATGACTTGGTCGATACCGACCTGACGGCCAATCGCCTCTGCGGTTCGACGGTTGTCTCCGGTCAGCATGACTACCTTCAACCCCATCTCATGAAGAGCATCGATAGCTGCTTGACTATCTGACTTCACAGTATCTGCCACTGCAACTAAGCCTAATAATTTTTGGTCACGACCTAGTAGCATCGGTGTTTTCCCTTCGGCTGCTAAACGGTCCATTTGTGCTTGGGCTTCGCCAATAGCAATGCCTTGATCTGCCATTAATTTAGCATTACCAAGGAAAATATCATGCTCAGCCAAACGAACGTGGATACCACGTCCACTTAGGGCTTCAAAGTTTTCGGTATCTTCTAAAACAAGATTAACCTCTTGGGCGCCTTCAATAATCGCTTGAGCGAGTGGGTGTTCTGACCCTTGCTCAGCAGACGCACTTAATCTGAGAACTTCCTCTTGGCTCAAATCGCTATATGTTTCTAAGTCGGTTAAAACCGGCTTACCTTCTGTGATGGTCCCTGTCTTATCAAAGACAATAGTTGTGACTTCTTGAGCGGTTTCGAGGGCATCCCCGCTCTTAAAGAGGACGCCATTCTCTGCCCCCTTACCAGTCCCCACCATAATAGCAGTTGGAGTCGCTAAGCCGAGAGCACAAGGACAAGCAATAATCAGTACGGAAACAAGAATAGTAATCGCGAAGTTCCAAGATTCGCCACCAATTAACCACCAAGCCAGAGCAGAGAGGATGGCTAGGACAATAACGATTGGTACAAAAACACCCGATACCTTATCTGCCATACGTGCGATTGGTGCTTTAGAACCTTGGGCTTCTTCCACTAAGCGAACAATTTGCGCTAGACCGGTGTCTTCGCCGACCTTGCTAGCTTTCATTTGGAAGCTCCCATTACTATTAATAGAGGCTCCAACGACTGAGTCGCCAACTTTTTTATCTACAGGCATACTTTCCCCTGTAATCATCGATTCATCAACGGCTGATTGCCCTTTAATGATTTCACCATCGACTGGAATTTTTTCACCAGGACGTACTTGTAAAATATCACCTGGTTGTAATTCATCTACGCCTACTTCAACGACTTGACCATCCTCACGAACCAGACGGGCCGTATCTGGTGCTAGGTCCATTAATTTCTGGATAGCTTCAGAAGTTTTTCCTTTAGACACATTCTCGAAATAACGACCAAGGGTGATTAAAGTAAGGATAACCCCTGCTGATTCATAGTAGAGACGCATAGCGTAAGAAGCATCGCCTTGGCTAATCTTCCACGTCGAGAACAAGCTATAAAGGACTGCTGCACTTGTCCCTAAGGCAACCAAGGAGTCCATATTAGGATGGCCTTTAAAGAGTGCCTTAAAACCTGTCGTAAAGAATTCATGATTTAAGACAATTACTGGAAGAACCAAGACTAACTGTGTCAAGGCAAAGGCCAAAGGATGGGCCATGGGATCAAGGGCACTAGGTACTGGTAATCCAACCATGTCCCCCATCGCTAAGTAAAGTAGAGGGACCGCAAAGATGGCTGACCCAACAAAACGGCGCCATAGATGCTTAATCTGTGCATCTTTACGTTCTTGCTTATCTTCTCGCTTAACCGTTGACTTGGTCTGAGCCTGATAGCCCGCAGCTTCGACGGCTTGAACAATATCATGGGAGGTCAGATGATCACTATCATAAGCTACCTGCATCTCTTCTGTTGCTAAATTAACATTTGCTGTTTCTACGCCGTCCAAATCAGATACAGCTTTTTCAATTGTTTGGGCACAAGAGGCGCAGGACATGCCCGTAATAGCAAAGGTCTCCTTCTCTTCTGCCAATTCTAATTGATAACCAGCATCGGCAACCTCCGCTGCAATATCTTTGGGACTTAAGCGTTTATCATCATAACTTACGGTTAATTTTTCTGTTGCTAGGTTGACATTAGCTTCATCAACGGCATCCATCCCGCTGACCGCGCGTTCAATCGTTTGGGCACAGGAAGCGCAGGACATGCCAATAATGGGATAGCTTGCTTTTGTCATCTAATCCTGCTCCTTTCTTTTTATAGTCTACATTTGTAAACTTTACAACTAAAGTGTAAAGGGTTGGTCTACACTTGTCAACCCTTTACGCTCGATTTCTTATGATTTAGCTTAGCGGATGAGCCAGCCCCCGTCAACGGGGATCACGGCGCCTTGGATATAGTCGGCCCCATCACTGGCTAAGAACAGGGTCAAGGAGGCAATTTCTTCTGGATCGGCCCAACGCTTGACGGGCGTTTGGTCTGCTACCCACTGGGCCAGCTCAGCGTCATCTTGGAAGTCCTTGGCGTTCATCGGTGTGGCCACCGCACCTGGTGCAATAGCATTAGCGCGAAGACCACCAGCCCCGTAATCATAGGCAAGTTGCTTGGTAAAACCAACAATAGCGTGTTTGGCTGCCGTATAAGCAATCCCTCCACCCCCCGCAGTCAGTCCTGCAATAGAAGCCATGTTAATCACCCGTGAACTGGGTGCCGTTAACAGGTAAGGTAGGGCTGCTTGGGTCACATAGAAGAGGCTGTCCACATTGGTTCGAAAGACTTCCTGCCAGAGCTCATGACTGCTTTCAGCTAGGGGCAGGTAGTCGTCTAAGATACCCGCCGTATTGCAGAGGACATCCAGAGCCTCCCAGTCCGCCAAAAGTTCAGCGATAACTGTCTGGGCCGCAGCCTGGCTTAAGTCCAGCTGGCAGGTTCTCACTTGGTCTTGCCCTTCTGCCCAATCCATCGGTGCTCGGTCGACAGCTAGGACCTGGTGGCCAGATTCAAGAAAGGCCTGGGCTTGGGCCTGGCCAATTCCAGAAGCAGCCCCCGTTACCAGAACCTTAAGCGGCTGTCTGAGTGACTTTCTTTGGCTAAAGGTTTGAAAAGATTTCATCTTAGTCAACCAAACGCCAGTCTTCAGCTAAAAGATCGCAAACAGTCGGTTGAAAGACACTAAAGCCCTCTCCCGCCACCGCAATCAAGAAATAAGGGGTCACTGGACGGCCCTCATATTCCTGACCGGCAACATAACACACATACTCTTCGGCCCCCGACCAGCCCTCACGGATAATGCGGGCGCCGTCTTTTAATTGGGGTAAAATTGCTTCAAAAGTCATTCAACATCTCCTAATTCAAATATTCTTGCATGGTATCGGCTTGGTCAGCAGTCGTGTTCCCAGCAAAGTTAGGGGCTGCTAAGGAAATACCACCTTGTTCATTATAATAGAGATACCATTCTTTAGGGAAGTCCGCTTGGTCATTATCCACTTCAACAACCGTATTTACCTTGATGTCGCGGATTTGACCAGGCAATTGGGCAGAGAAGACTTGGATGGTCTTGGTTGGAACCTGCTTGATCTGTATGGCAAAATTTCCTTGGCCTGGAATATTCACATAGCCTTCATTGTTATCCAAGTTAATATTCTGTGGCGCATTGGCTACGGTATGGGGAATCACAAAACTTATAGCGCCGACATTTTCAGCAGAGACGCCATAAGGATAATCATCCCCCTGGGCAGAGCCTTGGACAGTTACATCTGTGCCGTCTGCAGATTCTTGGTCAGAAGACTCGCTGGACTGGTCGCTCGCCCCATCCTCAGCATCTTTGGAGCTCGCTGATGAAGCATCATCTTTGCCGTCTTGGCTTTTGGCTGCATCGGCTTGGCTATCGGCTGCTGCCTCCCCTGCTTGACTAGTCGTATCGGCCTGGCTAACGCTTCCCGCTTCATTATTCTGTGCACTGTCCTGGCTACAAGCGGCCAAGAGGAACACACTGGAAGCCAAGAGTAACTTGCTAGCAAACTTTGTCATTTTCATCATGATCTCTCCTATTCTAACAAATACTATAGCGCTTACTTATAACTTCATTATAACAAGCCCCCGACAAAAGTTAAAATAAAGGCCCTTATCTCCCATCAAAAACAAAAAAAGTCGACTAGGCGCTCGACTTTTTCGCATAAGGCAGGCCATAGCCTTCCTTACTAGCTGCCAGTCCCCCATTAGACTGACACTTAACTTTAAAAGAAAATCTAAGAGGGGCTAAGGAAGCTGATGAATATCATTTGTACTGAGAAAAGCTAGCATTATCCTTGTATGCACTTGCCCCCTAGACCTCGTTCAAGTCTCCCCTAGTTTAGGCCTAAAATTCTGAGAAAGAAAGTTCAAAACTTTCTCGGATCCAGTAGTTTTTGCTGACAAGTTAGACAGTTTATCTTAAGATAGAACTGGAAAAGAAGACTAGATACTTAATAAAAATATCCCTTTATCACACAGTCTTCAGAAAGGATAGGATTCGATGATAAAACTGATTGCTTCTGATATTGACGGCACCCTGCTCACAGACCAAGGCATTATGAGCCCCCAAACCCACCGGGCCATCCACCAAGCCATCGCAGAGGGGATCGAATTCTTGCCGGTGACAGGGCGAGGCTATGCGGCGGCCCAGAATATTATCGGCATGCAGGGGCTCCAGCTCCCTATGATTAACCTCAACGGGGCCCTGGTCTCCTCCGCCCAAGGCCAAGCCTTAAGCCAATTGCCCCTGCCCCTGGACCAGGTTGTCGCTATGTGCGACTTCCTCAACCAAGCAGGCGTTCGCTATTCCCTCGTCAGCCAGGATTGCTATTACACCACAGATCCCGACCGCTATCAAGCAGGCATCATCCGCTTTCTCAAAGATCAAACTGCCAGCCACCAACAAGCAGGTATCCCAACACCTTCTATTGAACTTGACCAAGCCAAGGCCTTCATCCAAGACATAGGCAGACTTAAGGATCTGCCCCAGCAGGACTTCCTCAAGCTAATCTTCTTCACAGACCAGGAAGACCTCCGCCAAAGCTTCCGCGAGCATTTTGCTGGGGACAAGCTCCTCACCCTGTCATCTTCAGGCCGCCACAATGTCGAAATCACCCAGGCCAAGGCGAGCAAGGGACAGGCTTTGACCAAGTACCTAGAGGAAGCCGGTTACCAAAAAGATGAGGTCCTGAGCATCGGTGACTCCTACAATGACTTGTCTATGTTCGCCGTCACGGGACATAGCTATGCCATAGGCAATGCTGAGCCCGCTGTCCAAGCCCAGGCCAATGCCCTAGCCCCTAGCAACCAAGAGGACGGCGTGGCTTGGATGATCCAAGAAGTCTTAGCTGGTCGGATTGGCTAAGTCTACTTGCGGTCAAGTTTAAAGCCAGATTGACCATCTTGGCGGAGGCGGTAGTGGTAGAAGGCGGCGATGAGATCCCGCATATAGGCTGGATCATCGACCCCCGCGCTTTCATAGCTCGAATGCATGGCAAGCTGGGCCAGGCCAATATCCACCGCATTCACCGAAACCTGCTGCATGGCCAGGTTACCTAAAGTAGATCCGCCAGCCTGATCCGAACGGTTAGCAAAGAATTGAAGGGGGACCCCGGCCTCTTTAGCAATGACTTTGATAAAGGCCCGGCTGACCCCATCCGAGGTATATTTCTGACCAGCATGGGTCTTCACCACTACTCCAGCATTCAACTCCGGATAATTGCTTTCATCCATCACTTCAGGGTGGTTAGGATGGATGGCATGAGCATTGTCCGCGCTGATGAGGAAGCTCGAAGCCAAGCGTTGGTAGTAAGAAGCCTCATCGCCTCCTAGACTAAAGTGGATCCGGCGCAGGATATCTTTAAGGAAGGTCGACAAGGCCCCTTGCTTGGTCCCGCTCCCCACCTCTTCATTATCAAAGCAGGCGTAGACACTGGTTGTTTGGGGATGGTGAGCTTCCGCCTCGAGAAAACCAGCCAAAGTGGTAAAGGCAGAAGCCAAGTTATCCAATTGGGGAGCCGAGAAGAATTCCTTGTGGGCACCCCAAATCCGCCCAGGCATCCGGTGGTAGAGACTCAACTCCATATCCAGGATGGCATCAGCTGGCAGGTCCAATTCCTCAGCCACCAGAGCTTTGAGGTCCCCCTTTTGCGCCTTCTTACCAGCGAGGAGGGGGATCATATCCACTTGCGGATTCAAGGCCACTCCCTGGTTCATCTTCCGATTCATGTGGATAGCCAAGTTCGGAATAAGGACCAGGTCGCGGTCAAAGACCAAGAGCCGGCTGCTGATCCCTCCCTCTTCCTCGACCAAGACACGGCCCGCCAAAGACAGGGGACGGTCAAGCCAGGACTGGGCGATCATCCCTCCATAAGGCTCCGTATTTAAGCGCAAATACTTATCATCCTTCAACTCTGCCCGCTCCTTCAAGCGGTAGTGGGGCGAATCCGAGTGCGAAGCCACCAGGTTAAAGGCATAGTTCTGGGTATCTTCAGCCACTTTAAAGGCAATCAGACTAGACTGGTTGCGGGTCGTAAAGTAAGTCTGACCAGGTGCCAAGTGCCAATCTTCTGCCTCCGTCAGCTCCTGGAAACCTTGGTCCAAAAGCCGGCGCCGGATCTCCGCCACCGCATGAAAAGCCGTCGGAGACTTCTCAATAAAATCAATCAACTTTTCCGTCAGATCTAGGGACATAACCATCTCTCCTTCATTTCAAAACTTGATTATTACTAGCATACCCTATCCGAGTCAGCAAAAACAATGAAAAAGGACGACCAATAAGCTGGAGCGTCCTTTTTCATTTTTAGATTTCAACAGCCAAAGTCGTCTCCTGGCTAAAGGCCCTCACCTTCTGCCAATCATCAACAGCAAGGTCATAAGTTTTCCCCTCTTCCACAGCTTCCTTAGCTGGAATTTCAATAATTAAATGCTGGTCGGGGAATTGCTGATGATCCAGGTAGACATAGAGGCTACCACCGAGGTTTTCAATCAGAGACACCCGGTAACGACTGCCATCTTTTAAACTCAGGTTTTCAGGTCGAATACCAAAATCAATACCTGTCTGATTAACTAAAGGCGCAGGAATATCGACCAAGCTCTGGGCTAATTCCTGGGCCGGGATAAAGTTCATCTTTGGGGTTCCCAAGAATTCTGCCACAAAGCGGTTGGCTGGGTCTTCATAAATTTCTGTCGGTGAAGCGATCTGTTGGACTTCACCTTGGTCCATGACCACAATCCGGTCCCCCATGGTCATCGCCTCTGTCTGGTCGTGGGTCACATAGACCATGGTAGTTTGTAGGCGACGGTGGAGCTTGGAGATCTCATAGCGCATCTGGGATCTTAACTTAGCATCCAAGTTGGACAAGGGCTCATCCATCAAGAAGGCTTGGGGCTGTCTCACAATGGCTCGTCCTAAAGCGACACGCTGCTTTTGACCCCCGGACAATTCCTTAGGGCGGCGATCAAGATAGGCTTCAATCCCCAGTAAGCGGGCGGCCTCTTGGATCTTTTGGTCAATCTCATCTTTAGGCAGCTTCTCCATCTTAAGGGGATAGGCCATATTCTTATAGACCGTCATGTGGGGGTAGAGGGCATAATCCTGGAAAACCATGGCCAAGTTCCGATCCTTAGGCGCCTTATCGTTGACCTTTTCGCCGGCGATCAGGAGCTCTCCTGAAGTAATGGCTTCGAGCCCCGCAATCATCCGCAGGGTGGTCGACTTCCCGCAACCGGAAGGCCCCACCAGGACAATGAACTCCCCTTCTTCAATCTTGAGCTTTAAATTTTTAACGGAATAAGTCTTCCCATCGTAGGATTTACTGATATTTCTTAATTCAATTTCACTCATCTTTGGTCTCCTTTAACTCTTCAATCCCTGTTGACTCATCCCCCGCACCAAGTGTTTCTGGATCACTAGGAAGATCAAGAAAGGTGGTAGGGTCGTGACGACAGAGGCCGCCATCTGAGTCTCCCAGGTTGTCTTGTAAAGATCACGGAAGTCAGTCAAAGCCAGGGGCAGGGTCCGCAATTCAGGGGCAATGACCATTGTCTTAGCATAGACCAGGTCTCCCCAGGCGGTGATAAAGGCAAAGAGAGCTGCCGTTACAATCCCCGGCAGGCACATGGGCAAGAGAATATTCCAAATCGCCTGCCAACGACTACTGCCGTCCATCCAAGCCGCTTCTTCATAGGTAATCGCTAGCTGAGAAAAATATGAATACAAAAGGAAAACAGTGAGGGGCAGAGCCGTCGCCGTATTGGCCACCACCAAGGCAAAGAGACTATCCAAAAGTCCCAAGCGTCTGAAAATCACATACATGGCATTGACCAAGATAACGGAAGAAAACATCTGCGTTGCAACCACCATTAAAAGAAAACCTGTCTTCCCCACGAAACGGTAGCGGGTCAGGGCATAGGCTGCTAAAATTCCCACCAGTAAACACACGACCATGGTGCAGGAAGCCACAATCAAACTATTGATAAAGGCCGGTATAATCGACTTCTCGCCACCAAGGACCTGGGCATAATTGCCAAATTGCAAGTTTTCAAACCAAGAAGGTGGCCAGGCAATAATTTGCTCATAAGTCTGTAAAGAGGTGTTAAGTAAAACCAATACAGGGAAAAGTGACAGGCAGACAAAGAATAAAATTAAAAGCGTCCGAAAAAGCTTTCCTTTAGTCACGTGATCGCCCTCCCATCACATACAGTGCGGTTAGAATCGTTAAAATAATCACTGCAATCACAGTTAAGGCTGAACTGGCTCCCAAGTCGAAACGACTGAAGGCCTCTTGGTAGATCCGAATGATTAAGGTCTCTGTCGACCGCATCGGGCCACCCTGGGTCAGCACATAGATGACATTGAAGGAGTTGAAGGTCCAAATCGTTACTAAAACCAAGGTTGTCAAAAAGACCCCCCGGATCCCTGGCAAAGTCACATCAAAGAATTGTCGGATCTTGCCTGCACCATCCATAGCAGCCGCTTCATAGAGATTACGGGGCACTGCTTCAAGTGCAGCTAGAAAAATCATCGCCAACATGGGGATGCCCATCCAAGTATCTACGACGCTGGCACTGTAGAATGCCGTTGTCGGACGGGACAGGAAGGGAATCGGCTCGGATAGAACCTGCCACTCCATCAAATAATAGTTGATATAACCATATTGATGGTCTAGCAACCACTGCCAGATGGTCCCAGCAGCGACTTGGGGGATAGCCCAAGGAATCAATACTAAGAAGGTAAATATTTTCTTGAAGTAAATCTCCGAATGCAGGAGATAACCGACACCAAAGCCAAAAACCATCTTCAACAAGACAGTCACTACCGTGTACTTAAAGGTAATCGCCATTGTATCGCTAAAATTAGCGTCCGTCATCACTTCCTTAAAGTTCCCGAGGCCGACAAATTCGGATACATTGGTGAAGACATTAACCTCATTAAAAGATTGCCATACGGTTAAGGCAATCGGATAACCGTATAGCAATACTAAAAGTAAAGCACAAGGCAGAATCAGCAAGTAAGGCGTCATCCGCGCTTGTCTCATTACTTGCTAGCCTCCTCTTGTGCCTGGTCTAAAGCTTCTTGAGGGGTCTTTTGACCGGTTAAAATTTCTTGGAAGGCAATGGTGAAGGCCTTATTGAAGGTATCCCAGTTAGAAACTTGAGGTTCAGGAACACCTGCATCTAAGATGCTAAGGAAGGGTTGCATGAAGTCGGTCTTGAAGCGTTCATCGTCCAATTCTTGCTTAAGCACAGGCAACCAGTTGTAGGCTTCACTGATAGGACGTTGTTGGTCTTCATGACCTAAGAATTCAATAAACTTGTAAGCTTCATCTTTATGTTCAGAAATTGAAGACATGGCATAAGAGTCGGTTACCAAGGTTACAGCCCGTTCTGGTCCTTCTGGAATTTCAGCAACCGCATAAGGGGTCTTGTCTTGTCCCTTATCCATTTCTTCTTTCTCCCAGCCACCAGAGATAAACATAGCCAGGTCACCGTTCTTGAACATTTCAACTTGGTCATTCCGACCTGTACTTACAGCATCAGGAATCACATCTGCGAATTGTTTGAGGTAGTCACCAGTTTTAACGTTTTCTTCGCTGTTAATTACGAATTGGCCTTTATCGTCAATAATCCGGCCGCCACCTTGGTAGATGAAGTTTAGGATTTCATCGGTCCCGTGGGTAACATCTGTTGGAATCGCAAAGCCGTACATGTCATGCTCATCGTGAACTTGTTTAGCTGTTGCCAAGAGTTCATCCCAGTTTTCTGGGGCCTTGTCGATCAGATCTGAGCGATAAAAGAGGGCACGCGAGCTCAAAGCCAGTGGAATCCCGTATTGTTTACCATCTACTTTGGCAGTGTCCATCACATTCTCAATCCGCGTTTCTTTGAATTCATCGGTCATATAAGGGGTCAGGTCTTCTAAGACGCCTTCTTCCACGAATTGACGGATAGAACGTGAACCCATCATTAAGATATCAGGCGAATCTCCAGCTTGGTAAAGTTGAACAATTTTTGAGTTCAATTCATCCCAGCCAGCTGGTACCACTTGAATCTTAATCTCAGGATTTTGTTCTTCGTACTTAGCAATGGCTGAATCCAACTCATCCTTAAGATAGCCAGAATCATAACCTGGAACGAGCATCTTCAGAGTGGTCTGTCCATCTGCAGCCTGGCTCGTCTCAGCCTCGCTGCTGGCATTATCTGCCTCTCCTTGACTAGACTCTTGGTTGCCGCAGCCTGTCAGTACAAGAAGCAAAGCAGCCAAGCTCACTAGCCATTTCACTAATTTCTTCATTATTTTCCTCCATTTCTCTAACACATAGTACTATCCAAAAGGGGGCCAGCAAAGATAAGAGCGAGGACAAAGCCTCCCACGTCTATAATTGATCTTAACATCTTAATTAAAGCCTTAAACCAGGAATCTCTGCTTCAAACTTTTCTTAACCCCCTTTCGCCCTCATGTGATAAAATTATCATAACAAAAAGGCGGGTTTAACGCAATTTTGACGGATTATTTCACATAAAAAAGGGAGGTTCACAAAGAACCCCCTCCGGATAAATGTCGTCAAGTCAACAAAGCACTGAAAGCGCTAACTTATTAAAAATTAATCACTTATACACTATTTGTCTTTCTTAATCCCGTAAGAGTCAACCAGTTCAACCGTCCGTTCTTCCCCTTCGTGGAGGTTACCGTCCATTTGGTAGAATTCGATCAAGAATTCATCTTCGGTGACGGTGTAAACCGCGAAGTTTTGGTTTTGAGATTGACGGTAGTTTTCGTGTTTATGGTCAAATTTAGGGGAGTCATCCGGTTGTTTCGCCACATCGAAGAGGCCGTTCCAGAGCTCAACATCTTCTTCGGTCATCCAATCTAACTTAGGACGGACCTTATGGACATGGTCAGCTCCCTTCATGTAGATGGCATCATAGGCCTTGGTCCCAGAAGTGTTCGGGATGATGTAGGTGACCCCTTCTGGATTCACATGGTATTCCACGCCGTCTTTTTCTGTCTTTTCGGTGTCTTCGACTTCACCGTAAGAGAAGTTATCGGAAGTGTAAACCAGAGACTTGGTCCGGGTTAAGTTGTGGTCGTGACCTTGGAGAACCACATCGACATCGAGTTCGTCTGCTAATTTAGCGAATTCTTCCCGGGTCACTTGAACGTCCTCATCTTGGAGGGCGTGGTAGGAAGCTGAGTAAATGGGTTTATGGTAAGCTAGGATGATCCAGTTAGCCCCTGCGTCACGGGCTGCTTGGATGTCTTTCTTGGCCCATTCCATCTGTTCCTTACCGATGGCGCCTTGTTCGGGATTATCTTCCGATTCCTTATTGTCGTTGGTATTTAAGACCACAAAGTGAGCACCATTGTAGTCGTAGGAATAGTAGGAGCCCCCAGTCATGGCGTCATTGGTAATCGGCACATTGGTATGCTCGTTGAAGGCGGTTAAGTCCTTTTCATCCCCTAGAACGGTGTATTCATCGTGGTTACCTGGGGTGTAGGCATGGGGTAAGTGAAGGTTTTGGTCTTGGGACATATCCAAGTTATCTACCCATTCGTCTTCAACTTCTGCCACTTCAACGAAGTCCCCAGTGTGGAGGGCGAAGTCAGCATCAGGTGCGACTTCTAGGGCATGGGCAAGGGTGTCTGCCCCGTAAGCCGCCTCATTATTGACATTGGCATTCCAGTAAGCATTCTGGGTATCCGTATAGTGGATGAATTGGAAAGGTTCGCCCTTTTCGCCGGAAGTTCTAAAGGAACCAACCTTAGAATAGCCGCCCTCGTCAGAACCCACTTGGTAGTAATATTGGGTATCTGGCTCGAGGTCATCCGCTTCAGCCTTGTAGGAGTATTCGGTCACATCTTGGAGTTCCAAGTAGCCTAAGGAGCTCCCTTCAGAAGTCCATTCGGTATTATCGGTCGTAATTTGTTCGTCGGTGAAGTAACCTTCAACTTCTTCCGGTTTACCGTTCTCGTCGACAATGAAGTTACCGTCTTCATCCTTAGTGGCTGCTGCATAGATATAGTAGCCATCCTTGTCGCGCTCCGCATATTCAGAAGTTACTTCAGTCGCTTCTGCAACGAATTCAAGCGGATTGGACATATCCTCTGACTTAGATACCTTGACCTTAGCATCTGGCATCTGGTCTGTTGTATACCAGTTGAAGCCCATCGCATCATTAGTTTCTTCTAAAAGGTTGGTTGCAATCTGGTTGGGTTCATTATTGACAGGAACAGGGGCCACTTCTGGCTTCTCATCCTGGAGCTCAATTAAATCCAAGCCGTTCTCTTCCCCATAGACAGGATCAACTTCCTCAGACTCTTCCCCTTCCTTAGACTCTGAAGACGCCGCAGAACTTTCAGAAGCTTGGTCTGACGAAGCGGACTCACTAGAAGCCACACTCTCCTCAATCGCATCCTTAGCTGGCGCTTCCTCTGCAATATTCCCAGATTCAGCACACGCTCCTAACACAAACACAGACGTCAGCAAGAGACCAACTTTCTTGAACTTACTATCCCAATTCACCTGGTCTGATTCCTCCTTCAAATTAATCGGTCTTTTATTATCACTAAAAGCCTAACTAAGACTAACTATAACAGAAGCATGTAAATACTCTGTAAACATTCGGTAAGGATTAGGTAAATGTATAGAGGGTGTGAGCAAGAGCGCTTAGCTTTGGATGCTTGGAGTAAGTTGGAATAAGGGCAAGCCCCGCTTGCACCTTTCCAACTTGCGAAAGCGCTCCAAAGCTGCTCTTGCGAACCCGACTACAGGGTGTGAGACTTGGCGCTTAGGCTTGGGTGAAGTCACTTCAAGTCTGGAATTGCGAACCTGACTAGACAGGGTGTGAGCAAGAGGGTGGGGAGCTTTGAATTGCTGATTGATCCTAACTAGCACTCGGGGCTCCTAAAGGCAAATAGGTACTAACTATTTGCGCTCATAGACCCTGAACACAAATTCGTGTCAGCTATTTGCGCTCATAGATCCTGAACACAGACAGCTACTAGCTACTTGCTAACGGAGACGCCATTCGAAAGCCCCACCAGACCGATATCCAATAAAGAAGAGAAAAAAGGCTGGGACAAAAGTTCCAAACTCTTTTTAAAAAACGAACCTTTTTTCAAAAATCTGCTCCAAAAGTCAGACCTGACATCCACTTCACGAACTGTGTCCAATCGTTTGCAAACGATTGGACATAGTTCGCTCCAGTGGTTCAGGCCTGAACGACTTTTGTCACACTCTCTTCTTATAATTTAGATCTCTAATAGCCAGCTAGACTGTTGACCCAGTCCAAACTGAAACGGGATACTTGTAATTTGGGGCTGGAGCATTCATCTTTGTCCCCTGGTCAATCTGGTCCAAGACCAGGTGAACCAATTGTTCCGCACAGGCGGCGATGGGTTGGACGATGGTGGTCAGGTAGGGGAAATAATCCTGCATCAATTGACTGCCGTCATAGCCGATCAGCTTCAAATCAGCAGGCAAGCGCATCCCAAGAGCTTGGGCTTCCTGGTAGACCAAAAGCGCGGTCAGGTCATCGGTGCAAAAGACGCCATCCCAAGTCTCTTGCTGGAGCAGGCGCTTGATTTCAGACCGCTTGACCAGGGGCGACTGGCTGGGCAAGAAGGAATAGACCTGCTTGACTAGGCCCGCTTCTGCCATCACGGCTTCATAGGCGGCCAGCCGGTCATTAGTCGGTGAATCCGAAGCCAGGGACCCAGTCAGGCAGGCAATCTTTTGGCAGCCCTTGTCCACTAAGAAACGGCTTGCCAATTCGCCCCCCTGGTAGTTGTCGCTTCCTACAATAGGAATGCGATCAGACAAGTAACGGTCGAAGGAGACGACCGGCGCCTGGATGGTCTGGTACTCCTCAATACCCAGGTTATGGGCGCCCGCAATAATGCCATCCACCTGATTGGCGACCAACATGCGCAGGTAGGCCTTCTCCTTATCAGGGGCGTCGGCACTGTCGCAGAGAATCATCCGGTAGTCGCGCTCAGACAGGAGCTTTTCAATTTGGTCAACGAGCTCGCCGTAGAAGGGGTGGGCCACGCTGGGCATAATCACCCCAATAAGATGGGTCCCCTTGCCCTGGAGAGACCGGGCCAGCTGGTTGGGCTGGTAGTTCAAGTCGGCCATGGCTTGGTGGACCTTGTCGATGGTCTTCTGGCTCAGATAGCCATAGTTGTTGATCACCCGAGAAACTGTGGTGGCAGACACTCCCGCCCGCTCAGCAACGTCTGTTAATTTCACCGCCATCTTGTCACTTCTTTCTATTTATATTTAATCGAAAAACTAGCTTTTCATAGCACGCAAGGCCCAGACTTGACCCGAAGCCTGGCCACTTCCTTGGATATAGGTCTGGCCTGCCTCCTTAGACCGTGGATAGACTGGACTTGTCAGCGTTTCTGCCCCGCCATTGACAAAAATCTCCAACAAAGAATGGTCAAGGTAGAGGGTCAGATCCAGGGCCTGGCCAGCTGGCAAGTCAAGAGTTCGCTGATAGCCATAAGCAGACGGCGCCCGTAAGCCCGCTGCCGTTTGTTCCAGGGTCAACTGGCCAGCCTCTAAATCAAAATCTAAGACGACCGCGCCCCCAACGTCAGCTGCAGCAAAGAGCTCTAAACGTCCTCGGCTGCCTGGCTCTAGGTGGATTTGGATTTCTTCCTGGCCCGCGCATAGAGACGGCAAAGGCTGGCGGTCTTCCGTTATGTCCAAGCTAAAGTCGCGCGAGTCTTGGCGCAAGACATGCAGCTCGTCAACAGGTCGCTGGTAGAGCTGCCCTTCTTCTAGTGTCAATTCCTTCACCAGGCTCAGCGAATGGGCCCAGCCTTCCTCGGCCGTCACTGCTGCCATATCCGGAAGGCCCAACCAAGACACAGCGAGGACACGCCCGTCTGGAGCTTGGATGGCCTGGGTCGCATAGAGGTCAAAGCCCTGGTCAACTAAGTGCATGGGACTCGGATCGACAAAAGCTAAGTTCTCCCAGTCGAAAGCATGCCCCACGATATACATATTGGGATAAATGTTGGCGTAAGCCACCGTTTCCTGGTCCAGGCCTTGAGGGCAGAAGATAAGAACAGGCTGGTCGTCGATAAAGACTAGGTTGGGGCACTCCACCATATAGCCCAGGTCAGCTTGGCCCAGGTCCAATTCCCCAGCCATCTCCCAGTTGAGGAGGTCATCGCTCTTGTACATGAGGACCCGGCCTTCCTTGTTGACTGTCTGGGCCCCGATGCAGATCCAGTACTGGCCGTCGTGGCGGAAGATTTGCGGATCGCGGAAGTCAGCCGTGTAGCCCTGGGGTTGGTGGATCAAGACCTGGTCAATTTTTTCAATATTTCCCTCTTGGTCTAGCCAAGCCCCCATCTGATAGGTCTCTCGGCCCCCATCAGCATTTCGAACATTGCCGGTATACATTAAGAAGAGTTTGTCTCCAACCGGAATGGCCGAACCCGAATAGACCCCGTGGGAATCGTATGGTGTATCCGGTTGGAGGGCTAGGCCCTGGTCTTGCCAATCGACCAAGTTATCAGACGTCATATGGTACCAGGACTTCAGGCCATGGACCGGGCCATAGGGGTAATATTGGTAGAAAAGCTGCCATTGCCCATTAAAATACGAAAAACCATTGGGGTCATTCAAGAGTCCCCCGGCTGGTTGGATATGATAGACCGCCCGCCAATCCGAAGCCGCTTGGGACTTGCGCAAGGAGTCTTGGTAACCCTCAGGCCAGTCCGCATAAGGGGTATAGCGTAATTCCCGTGTCCAATCTCTGATCCATTCCATTCCTATCACTCGCTTTCTTTTTTAAATAAGCATAGCTGAAATCGCTTACTATGTCAATCGTTTAACAGGCTCTAATTGATTATTTACAGCTGTTCTTTTCCCCATTTAAAATAATTTGATTTTTTTATGATAAACGTTTGACATTTTGTGAATTCCGCGTATCATATAAGGCAAGTAAAACGTTTTCAAGGAAGGAGATTACTTATGGACCATAGAAAAGTTGCTGAAGATGTTGTGAAAGCGCTGGGCACGGATAATATCCAGGCCGCCGCCCACTGTGCGACCCGTCTACGCTTGGTGCTCAAAGACGAAGATAAAATCGACCAGGAGGCCCTGGATAATAATCCCGGAGTCAAGGGAACCTTCTCGGTAAATGGTCAGTATCAGATTATTATCGGAGCGGGGGATGTTGACAAGGTCTACGCTGAACTCGCCCAATTAACCAATGCTAAGGAAACCTCGACCGAAGAACTCAAGGCGGTTGCCCAAGACAAGGGTAAGTCTAATCCGCTGATGGACTTCGTCAAGGTGCTGTCGGATATCTTCGTCCCAGTTCTCCCTGCCCTGGTTGGGGGCGCCCTGCTCATGGCTCTCAACAATGTGCTCACGGCAGAAGGCCTCTTCGGGGCCAAGTCTGTTATCGAGACTTACCCCGCCCTGGCCGACTTGGTGGACATGGTCAACCTCATTGCCTCTGCCCCCTTCGCCTTCCTGCCCGTCCTAATCGGCTTCTCCGCCACCAAACGTTTCGGCGGCAATGGCTACCTGGGAGCTGCTATGGGGATGGCCATGGTCATGCCCCAATTGGTCAATGGCTATGACGTCGCCAATGTAGCCGCAGCAGGCAAGATGCCCTTCTGGAATATCTTCGGCCTGAATGTGGCCCAAGCCGGCTACCAGGGATCCGTTATTCCCGTCCTAGCCGTGGCCTGGATCCTCGCCCAACTGGAAAAATTCTTCCATAAGAAGATTCCAGCGGCCTTTGATTTCACCTTCACCCCTATGCTCACCCTCATCATCACGGGCTTCCTCACCTTCGTCCTGGTCGGCCCCATCATGCGGACCGTTTCGGACGGCCTAACCAATGGCCTAGTCTGGCTCTACCAAACCACAGGGGCAATCGGCTTAGGGATCTTCGGGACCTTCTACTCCCCAATCGTCATTACTGGACTCCACCAGAGCTTCCCCGCTATCGAAACCACCCTCATCGCCAACATTGCCCAGACAGGAGGATCCTTCATCTTCCCTGTCGCTTGTATGGCTAACCTGGCTCAAGGTGGTGCCTGCTTTGCGGTCATGTTGATGACCAAGGACGACAAGGTGAAAAACTTGGCCTCCGCTTCCAGTGTTTCTGCCATGTTGGGCATCACAGAACCCGCTATCTTCGGGGTCAACCTCAAGCTCCGCTTCCCCTTCTTCTGCGCCATGATCGCTTCAGGGATCGCCAGCGCCTTCATCGGCTTCTTTCATGTCCTGGCGAGCGCTATGGGATCAGCCGGCTTGATCGGTTTCATCTCCATCCGTTCCGACTCCTGGGGTCCCTTCCTCATCGGCATGGTCCTGAGCCTAGTCCTCTCCTTCACCTTCACCTATCTCTACGGCCGGAAAAAACTAGCCCAACCCGCAGCTGAAACCGCAGCGGTCGGGGCAACATCCGCCCAAGAAGAAGCCGCTGTAGCAAGTGAAGCAGAGAGTCAAAGCCAAGAAGAAGACTCTTCAAACGAGGGGTCCTCTATCCTCAGTATCGGCCCAGCAGCTAGCGGCCAGTTCATTGCCCTGGAGAACGTCAACGACCCCGTCTTCTCACAGAAAATGATGGGTGACGGCTTGGCTATCGATGCTGATAAGGGGACCGTCTACGCCCCCGCAGATGGTGAAATTACCGTCGCCTATGACAGCCAGCACGCTTACGGCATCAAGACCCAGGAAGGCGTTGAAATTCTCATCCATATCGGTATCGACACCGTCAACCTAGAAGGCCAAGGCTTCGAAAGCCTAGTCGAACAAGGCGACCAGGTAAGCAAGGGGCAAGAACTCGGCCACTTCGATATCGAAGCCATCAAGGCAGCCGGTTACGACCCCACCGTGATGGAAATTATCACCAATACCGCGGACTACCAAGACATCCAAGTGGTAAACGAAGGCAAACTTAGCCTCGACCAAGATGTGCTTAGTATTCATGAATAGCTAGCTCCTTAATTTTTGAGCGTTCGTTCCGTTTTTGACTAAGTAGTCAGCTATATTAAATATTGTCCAAGTAAATTAATTCATAGGGGCCCTTGGCTGGCCCCTTTTGAGTTGAAAGATGTTAGAATAAAGTTAATCCAGAAGAGAAAGGTGCGATGACATGACTTATGCAGCAATCGAAGCCGGCGGGACTAAGTTCGTCTGCTCAGTCGGCGATGACCAGGGCCAGATCCTCGACCAGGTGAGCTTCCCTACCACTGAACCAGAAGAAACCCTGGCCCAGGTCTCTGACTTCTTCCAAAAATATAGCCAGGACCTCCAAGCCATCGGGATCGGGTCGTTCGGACCCATCGATATCCATCCCGAATCGCCCACTTACGGCTACATTACCTCTACCCCCAAGCTAGCCTGGCAGAACTATGACTTCGTTGGCCGCATCCAGCAAGACTTCAAACTCCCCATCGCTTGGACCACGGACGTCAATGCCGCAGCCTACGGGGAATACAAGGCTGGCGCGGGCCAAGCTAGCCAAAGCCTGGTCTACTACACCATCGGCACCGGCATCGGGGGCGGCGCCATCCAGGACGGCCACTTCGTCCAGGGCTTCAGCCATCCCGAAATGGGCCACATGCTGGTCCGGTCCCACGCTGATGACCCCTATGCTGGAAACTGCCCCTTCCACCACTACTGCCTGGAAGGCATGGCAGCTGGCCCCGCCATCGAAGACCGGGTCGGCTTGCCAGGATCTGAAATCCCTGAAAAGGACCCCTACTGGGAAATCGAAGCCTATTACCTGGCCCAGTGCGCCTACAACACCAGCCTGGTCTTAAGACCTGAAAAGATCATCCTGGGTGGCGGTGTCATGAAACAAGCCCACCTCCTCGAGCGCATCCAGCGCCAATTCAAGGAACTAGTCAACGACTACATCGACACCCCAGACGTCAATAGCTACATCCAAACCCCTGGCTTAGAAGATAACGCTGCCACCATCGGCTGCTTTGAACTAGCCAAGGACCTGGTTAAATAAAAGCAAAACAACCGCTAAACTTCGATCGCTTAAGACCGAGTTGGGCGGTTGTTTTATGTTTCAGGTAAGAAATTATATTTCCCGTAAATATCCTTATAAGTCTCACTTGTCCCTATTAAGTCTTCACGCCTACCAGAATCTAATGCCTGTCCCTTAGCCGTCATGACATATATATTATCGGCTTGAGCGACTGAATTAATATTATGAGAAATTACAATGACACACTTCTCTTGGGATAATTCTTTTATAAGCTGCATAATAATTTCACCTGATTGTACGTCTAAATGCGAAATCGGCTCATCAAAAAGAATAATGGGCTTATGGCTTAATAAGCATCTGGCTATAGACAGTCTCTGTTTTTGACCCTCTGAGAAATTTGAACCTGTTTCATTCATATAGACATCAAGCTTTTCGATAAAATCATCTAAAGCTACTTTTTCAAGGACTTCTTCTATCTCTTTAAAAGAGATGTTACGGTCAATTCCATATAAGAGATTATCCTTTACAGTGGCTTCAAGCCACTCTTTATCTTGACTGATAATAAACATCTTATCTCGAATATCTTCTAATGAGCAGTCTCTAAGCTCATTGCCGCAAAAAGATATTCGACCATCGTATGTATTATAAAAGCCTAGCAACAGGTTAAATATCGTGGACTTACCAATACCACTATCCCCTATAATTGCTGTAAAAGTCTTTTCTGGAAATTCCATCGAGACATTAGTTAAAACTGGCGTATTACCATCATAAGAGAAGGAGACATTTTCTAACCTAAGAGGGCAACAATTATCGATTGGATTCCTATCGAGGCGTTTGTCCTCCTCTTCTACTCGCATTAACTCTTCAAGTCTATTGAGAGCTCCCTTACATTCAGAATACTTACTTAGTTTCTCTAGCAATTCTATAATATGACTCATTACAGTAAATAAATATAAAAAATACAATATCAAAGAATCTAGAGAAATATTGGAATAGTAATAGCCTGAATAAGTAAGATAAAACAATAGGCATATATACACTAGAATTAAGATTGAAGTTAGTGTATTGATAAGAATTTCTATCTTGATGATTTTCCTCATATTTACAAACAATTTATTCAATAACGAATTCCCATAACGAACTTCTTGGTCCTCTGTTCCCAATGTCTTTATTTCTTTAATATTTCGAATTCTTTGAATAATATAGCCAGAAATTTTACCAACTTGGGTTTTGATGCGATAATTCAAAGCTTCAATTTTTCGATTGATCGGAAAACGCAAGATCATAAGCAAGGGAATAAAGGAAGCAACCAATAGCGTTAAGGGCAAACTAATTGAAATTAAAAAGACGAGCGAACCCACAATGATGATCGAATTACTCAATATAGAAGGTAGGATAACCGTTACCAGTTGGGTGACCACCCCCGTGTCATTGGTGACCCGACTCGATAAATCCCCTGAATTCATGTCAGAAATAACCGGGAAAGGTAGGTTGATCACTTTTCGGTAAATTTTACTCTGAATGCTTTCCATAGCCTTTATCCCTATCTTACTAATTAAGTAGCTAGACAATCCCTGGATGGCTTGGATCGCTACTAATAAAGCTACAATAGAAAAGATCAGTTGCCTATTGCCAATAACTGATTCTATCATCTCTGGATTGAATAGGATGCTAATGATCTGAGGGATCACAATCGCAAAGATAGCCGTGAGGATACTTAAAAATAAAATCGCAAAACGACTCCTTCTTTTGGGTAGAATCTCTTTAAAAATTTCATACGCTCCACCTCCTTTAATCGTCCTATACATAGCTACATCTCTGCCTGGCTATAGGCCTTGTAAGATAAATAAGACAGCACAAGCATCCAAACTAGGAAAATAACTAGCATTATACCTAAGACCTCTAGCCCATTGCTTTCATTATAGCTTCCCATTATACCTGGAGGAAGAAGGTAGCGCGTGAAATTTACACGTGAGGCAATCTGAGAAAACAATTGGAAGAGTATAACAATTGTAAGGGTCACACCATTGTTATACTTAATGGATAGATAGGAAGATAACCATATGATTAAGAGGCTCATCATAAAGACTGCTAAGGTGTTTAAAGTGTCTTCAGTAAATAGGTCGGCGGGAAAGAATGCTCCCGAAGCATAATCCTCATTGATGAGGCTGAAATAATAGGTGATCAAACTCGATATGAAGGTTACTGCGACATACTTAATATAAATGATTACCAAACTAAGCTGTTTAGCACTCAGCAAGCGGGTACGGTTAATATCTTTATATAAATATAATCGATTGTTTCTGACTTCATCTCCTATATTAACGATAACTAGATAAATTAAGGCTACAGAAGGCAACAATGTGTGATATTGAACGTAAACAGCAGCTTGAAAAAATGTCATAAAATCTAATGTTCCTTCTGGTGCAGAAAGTTGCATAAAATTCGTATTAAATAATCTCACTATAATTAGAAGTAAAGGATACAATCCAAAGGCTAAAAATAATTTAGTTTCCTTCTCTTTGAGCATCAATTTTAGTTGACTTTTAGTTAAGCTCATCATGGTGTGTCCTCCTTAAAGTAACGCTCTAAATGTTCACCGATCTCAATTGATTCAATCAGTTGATGGTGGGCCAAAGTCTCGAGGATTTGATTTAACTCTTCTCTGGATGCTGCTTCTTTTATTACAAGAGCCATCCCCTCCTGGTCCACCTTGACTTGGTCTCTAAGGGAGTCAGATAATAAAGTTTCTACCTGCTGAACATCAACTAGCTTAATCTGCACTAGATCTTCATTATTGGTTTTTTCAACCAGCTGTCCATTCTCTATAAAGACATAGCGGTTACAGATCGCTTCAAGCTCATTTAATTGATGGCTCGAAATAATCATCGTTGTTTGTTCCTTATTCGCTGCTTCTTTCAAGGTATTGATTAGCTTAGATACGCCAATTGGGTCTAAACCAACAAAAGGCTCATCCAAGATAATAAATTCAGGCTCATGCAATAAGGCAATGACTAAGGCCAGTCGTTGCTTCATCCCATAAGAAAATGAGTCTGCTCTATCCTTTCGTCTGTCCCATAGGTCGACTAATTCCAGAAGAGGGCGAACATTCTTCTCATATTCCTCATAATGGTGCAGGTCTATAATAAATTTCAAATTCTCTTCGACTGAAAGATGAGAATAGAAAACAGTTTCTATCAGAAGACCGCAATTAGATAACATATTCGAAGAAGTTTGAATATCTTCCCCATCAAAATATATCCGCCCCTCAGTGGGGTGTAAAAATTTTCCTAACATTTTCAAAAGAGTTGACTTGCCAGAACCATTCTTACCAATCAAACCAACAATATCTCCATCATCCATGGTAAGATTAACATCTCTAAGCGAATAAAAGTCATTCCCTTGATACTTCTTGCTCAAGTTATTAATTTCTACTTTCATAGTTATCCCTTCTTATGAATAGCGTCAGTATGAAACCGAAACCGAAATAAAGAATAAAACAAAATATAATTTGACTTAATTGAAGCGGACTATTCGTAACGGACAAGGCTACCTGGCCATTGTTATAACTGTTTAATTCCGCAAATTCACTCCATGTCCCATTATTGGCTAGAATCACTGATAAAATAATATAGTAAATTAAAGATATCAGAGAGAGACTATAAACCTTTAACTTGGATTGCTTATCCTTTTTACAAATAAGAAAACATGCTAAATTGATAATTAATGGAAATAAATATAAGAGTGTCACAGCCCCAATAATACTTATTTTTGGAAATAAGAGAAGTGCTATAACGAGTAAGATGAGATGTCCGATACAAGATAAGATTTGAATTTTCATAATAAACCTTTCTATACTAAACCTGCAATAATATTATTTAAGGCGTGTAATAAAATGCTATACTCTAAACCAAAGCGATTGCATAAGATTTGTAAAACAATGCCTGCTGGAAAACGAACCAAGGCATTAGTCAAGAAATCTCCATTGAGGTGCAAGAAAAAACCAAAGATAAAAGCTGTTAAGATCAGAGAACTCCTATGCGAAAATTTATAAGATAACAAAGTGTATATGACATACCTAAAAAGAAACTCTTCAAAACTGGCAATGATAATAGCATGCATCACATCAGCAAGATCAAATTCAAAAATCAAAGCAATTGCTATAAGTCCTAGCATAAATACTAAATAACTAACTTTTCTAAATTTAAGTGTCTGACCACTTTCATCTGATAATAAATGCCCCATCAGCTTGTAAGGCAAAAGGACAAAAGTCAGTCCACCAAGAAGAAACAATATAATAAGACTTACTGGATGGGATAACTCATTATAAAAAGAAATAAGATTCGCTACTATATAGCCTAAACCAGCTAAAGCAATCAAAGAAAAACATAGAAAGATCGTTTCCCATTTTTTAATTTTATCCATAATTCTTTAGATCCTTAATTATTTTTTATAATAAAATAAGGCGGCTTTCCCTATTAATATTGTTACATATTTTAGGAAAGCCACCTTTTTAATAAGTATACTTATGAGTAAACTCTACCAGGTCCGGTTCTCTCCATTATAGCCGAAGCTAAAAACACCTAGATTAATCTCTTGCTTAGAGAATAAATTCTTAAACAATTTGAAAATGGAATCCATAAATTCTCACTTCCTTAAATTTACATACAATAAGTTTATATTGAAGATTCTAAAGCGCTTTCCCTCTTCACCTATATAGTATCACGAACAGTTAACTTATTATTATAAATGCAGTGAACAGCTATATCTTGCAGTGAACTAGCTGGAATAGAATTCCACTACATCATAAGCCATAAAACTTGCACTTAATTTCATTAAAAGCCTCTTTACCCTAGTTACTTAAAAGTGCATGGGCAAATTTTTAACTAAAATTTGCCCATGCACTGATCGTTTACTTAGTCTCCTTATAATATATCCCTATCGTCAAAAATATTTTTCAAATGACCCAGATTCTTATAACTAATAGGAATCCATACATCATTTACTAACTTAATCAGCTTATTCTCTTCTTGGTAACTGTGGATATAATTTAAGTTAACCACATAAGACCGATGTGTCCGAAAAAAATGCTTAGACCATGTTTCAATATCTTTCAATTTTCCTGTAAATTCGACAATTCTTTCTTCTTTATTTTCAATAAAATGACACTTGATTTTCCGCGATCGATCTGATGTTTCAAAAAATAAGACTTGTGCGGGGTGTAAAAAAATGACTTGATCTAATGTTTTTAGGTAAACTGGTTCTCTTTCTGTATCCTCCCCATCAAATTGCCTTAAGTAATAGCTCTCTAAACATCCATAATACTGTTTCACATCTATCTCTGAACCTGATTTTAAAATAAAATCTAAAGGTTCTATATGATGCTTAATGATCTTATCTAGATTACTATCATCTTCCCCCATACAGACAATATAGCCATGTGGGTCCTGTTTTCTAACTTTTATTAATAAGTCCAATTGTCCGGATAGAGTATCTACAGCATCTAAATCAAAAAAATAAAGGGAAGAAGATAATGCTTCTTTAGAGCAGTTTGTTAAAAAATTTTCTATAACATCTTCTTGTACTGTAATTTCGATGTCCCAAGCGTTAATCATAATATAGCCTTTAATTATCTCAACAAGTTTTTCCCTGAAAACAGGATCTTTAATAAATACCGCAATTTTTAGCATGACTTCTTCCTCCTTTTAAGAAAAACTTATCATATTATTAAGCTATATTCAAACAATAACTAAATTTATGTAAGGGCTCAATGAAAATATTTTGCAGTTACTATTAAAGGCCTAGCCAGAGCGGCTAGGCCTCGTTAATGGGCTTATATTAAGAGCTTGCTTGGACGAAATCTTCGTAATCCTTGGCCGCATCTTCGCCTGGCCCCCAGCCGGGATAGAAGGTGCCTGAGCCGGTTTCTTGGGCATAGCGGACAGTATCATCAGTCTGGTAATAGTCGAGAATCTTTCTTAGGATGGGATCATCTAAGTTCTCGCGGCGGACGACGAAGTTCAAACGGAAAAGTTTGGACGTATTGATCGTATCTTCGAAGTAAATGGCCGCTTCCTTGTCCAAGCCAGCTTCACTGGCGATGGTTACCCCGGTCAAGATCAACTCTGTGTCTCCCAAAGCTCTTGGCACCTGGCTCCCGTCCATCTCGACAAAGTCTAGCTTTTTGGGATTGCTCGCGATATCTTCCTTAGTCGGTACAGGTCCAGCTGAATCTTTGAGGGTCAAAAGCCCCGCCTTCTCTAGCTGGATGAGGGCATTGCCCGTATTGATGGGATCATTGGTCACCGCAATCCGCGCCCTTTCCGGCACCTGGTCCAGGCTCTCAATCCCCGAACTAGCCCAGATCCCCATCGGTTCAACAGATAAATAGCCCAGGGGAACCAGGTCTGTCTGCTGGGACTGGTTAAAGTCTGCCAGGAAGGGCGCATATTGGTAGGCATTGGCCGCAATATCTCCTTCCGCTAGGGCCACATTGGGTTGGACAAAATCGCTGAAAACAACTGGTTCGATCTTAATGCCCTCTTCCTTCTCCAAACGGTCGCCCACATGGCGGAAAATCTCCGCCGCCCGGTCCGTCGCTACCCCAATCTTATAAGTCTCCTGGTCCTTCTGCCTCGATTGACAGCCCCCGAGAACCAACACACAGACTAGAGCCAGTAGAATCATTCGTATCTTTCGCATATTATCACCTCTCTACCTATTATATAGGCTAGGAGGAGGGATGGGTAGGGAAGACTTGGAGAATCCTCCCCTCTTTCAAAGAACCGGAGAAATATTCCTTTCTAGTGGTGGCAATGATAAAAAATTATCATTAAAAAGAAAAACCACCTGACTTTTTCATGCTCAGGTGGTTGTATTCTTAGCCAAAGAAAGCATTTAGGACAAGGATCATCACGGCCCCGATTGCCCAACAGATGGTGGTCGGGATAGACCAAGTGCGGATCTGGTCCTTGACCTTCTCATTACCGATTAATTCATTAATGGTCCAGAAGTAAGAATCATTGAAGTAGGAGAAGAACATGGAACCCACACAAGCGGCCAGGGCAGCAAAGACGGGGCTCACACCTAGAGTGGCCATGATAGGAGCCGTAATCGAAGCGGCGGTCATAGCTGCCACATTCCCTGAGCCTTGGATGAAACGTACTAAAGTCGAAATGATCAACGGCAATAAGATTGGTGGAATTGAGGTGCCGGCAATATAATTGGCAATCACATCCCCAGCGCCAGAAGCATTTACAATCGTTCCTAGAGCGCCACCAGCTCCTACAATCAGGAGGATCTTAGCCCCGCCTGCAATCCCTTCGTCCATGAAGGCCAAGGCTTGGTCCCGGGTCATGGACCGGCTGAGGAAGATAATAGCTATGAGCAAACTGATCCCTAGGGCACAGACCGGTTGGCCTAGGAAGGCAATACTTTGGATGAAGAAGGAGCTTGATTCTGCCTGGCTCGCAAAGGTGCCGGCGAGAATCAAGAGGATGGGCACAATAATGGGAGCAAAGGAAACTAAAGTCCCTGGCAGTTCTTGCTGGTCGGTCTGTTCTTCGGCAATTTCTTGACCCGTTAAAGCACGGGCTTGGTCGCCTTCAAGCCAGCCTTCTCCACTTTCATCGGGCAGGCGGTAGATCTGCTTGCCCATATAGCGGGCGTAGATTACAAGGGCAATCGCCATGGGAATGGTAATCACAATCCCCCAGAACATCATCTGAGCGAGGTCAGCCCCAAAGATCCCCGCTGTCCCAATCGGCCCCGTCGCTGGAACCACAATGGAGTGGGTGAGAACAAGGCCACCTGCTGTCGCAATGGCTAAAGAGACAATGGACTTGCGTTTAGCACGGGAGATCACCTTGAGCAGAGGGAAGAGGATGACGAAACCGGGCACACAGAAGATGGACATGGAGGTGATATAACCCGTGACATTAACGGCCATTTCTTCCTTACCATTACCGAAAACTTTGAGGAAACTGCGGGCAATTCGCTCAGCGGCTCCCGATTTTTCTAGTAATTTCCCCATCATGACACCGAAACTAATGAGGATCCCTAAGTTCCCTAGGGTGGTCCCGAAACCTTCCTTAATCGTATTGACGGTTTCAATGGGGTCCATGCCACCAAGGATACCCGTGAGTAAACTCGTAATAATCAAAGCGAGAAAGACGTGGATCTTGGTCTTAGTGAGCATGAAGATCAAGAGGACCATGGCAAAGATTAAGGCGAGGATAATCTGTGTACTAGCTGACATGGTGAACACCTTCTTCTACATAGTAATTGCTGGCAATCTTGGTCGCTAAGAAATCGGCACATTCATAGAGGGTGTATTCGTCGCCAATGAGACCACCCTTGGTAATAATACTCTTATGGTCTAAGTCGCCGCCCATAATGGTCCCATAGACCGCCAGGGGAATGACTTCATCTTTAATTTGGATGCCGGTGGTTCCTGTCTTCTCTAAGAAGGCCTTGGTGATATCCCCGCCTGAAGTATAGACGCCCCCGAGCTGGTCGCCCATGGCTAGGGCAATCTGTGAGCCAATCTCTGCGACCTTATCGCTGATACGTTCGGAAGCCTGGCGGACAGTCAGACCAGCTTTCTGGGCTGCCGCTTTGAGGTCCAGCTTGTCTTCCTTCTGCATCATGGTGGCGACAAGGAACATCTGATTATCGTCTAAGTGTTGGAGGACTTTATTCTTCACCCGGTCAATCTCTGCTTGGTCCGGGCCATCATAGAGCAAGTCCTCGGCTTGGATCTTCACCACATAGGGCGCTAGCTCTGCCCGGAAGCGGGCGATCTGGGCAATAGCGATGGTCGAAACCGAACCAATGGTAAAGAGCATCTTCTGTTTGGTCTTCACGCCTGTATCCTGGCTTGAATTCTTGACCAAGTAATAAGTAAAGGGACCGGGATCCACAGCAACAAAGGGCAGATCCATAGCCAGAGTAGCTTGGGCGATGGTCTCAATATCTTCATTCGTAAAGGCATCGACGACAATAATCTCTGCCCCATTGTCCTTGAGAGCCAGCATGGTGTCTGTAATGGCTTCCTGACCCTGCATGATGGTTTCAACGGTAATCACGCCAATTTCACGGTCGGTCTGTTCTCTAAAGATTGTTGAAATTTTGGAAGAATCAACGGGTGCTGTTGGATCGTTCCGCACATCTGTGAGTTCTAATGGCACCCCATCCACCAGCATGTAATTTCCGATAACAATCTTTCCTGAATCAGGATAAGAAGCCACGACTATTGCCAGGGTATCCTCGTCGACCTGGTCTAAAATCGCATCCAGCTCAGCTCCACAGTTGCCGCGCATGGTGGAATCGATCCGTTTATTGTAGAAGTCGACCTGGAGCCCCTGGACAGATTTCATTTTGTCCACCACAGCTTGGTAGGCCGCTTCAGCTTCCATGCCCCGTGAATCCGTATGAACTCCTAAAGCGTCATAGTTTTCATAGTCTGCAATATAATTGGCATTATTAATTGTTCCAACTTTATAGCCGTTTTTAGCGAGCGATGAATTGGAGACATTGGCCCCCGTCATATCGTCCGCAATAATTAAAGTCCGCATAAATATCCCCCTTAGAATTAAAGCGTTTATATTTTATTGGAATAGAAAAGGATGGTCCCTGGGTAAAGACCTCGGCCCATCCTTTTATAATCATTTAAACTTGCTCATGTGCAGCTTTGAAGCGTCCCGAATAGTGGCAGGCTAGACGAATCGCTTCATCCAAGCTGATCTCATCAGCTACACCAGTCCCCGCAATATCGAAGGCCGTCCCGTGGTCAACTGATGTTCTTAAGAAAGGCAAACCATGGGTAATGGAAATGGTCCGGTCAAAGTCAACCATCTTCGTCGCGATATGACCTTGGTCATGATAAAGAGAAAGTACCCCATCATACTTACCCATTAGAGCTTGGTGGAAGACGGAATCAGCTCCGATTGGGCCGTAAACTTTGATCCCTTCAGCCTGCATTTCTTCCACGGCAGGAATAATAGAGTCAATTTCTTCCGTCCCGAAGAGGCCCCCGTCCCCACAGTGGGGATTTAAACCGGCAATCGCAACAGACGGATCTTCAACCCCCAAGGTTTTTAGAGCGTCCATGGTTCGTTTAGTGTAGTGCTTGATGCCTTCCTTAGAAATTAAGTCGCAGGCTTCTTTTAGAGACACATGTTTAGAATAGAAGGTCACGCGTAGGCCTTTGACTTCGAACATGGTCAAGGGCTCATCAACACCAGTTAGGTCCTGAAGAATATCGGTGTGACCGAGTTGTTTAATTCCTGCTTCAGATAATGACTCCTTGTTGATCGTTGTCGTTACCATAGCGGCTGCCTGCCCATCTTTGGCCAATTCGTAGGCTTTCTTGATGTAATCGTAAGAAGCCTGGCCACATTCGGCAGATACCTTGCCCCACTCGAAGGTATCCATATTGACATTATCGAGATCAAAAACATCCAGGGTACCTGGCTCATACTTGCCTTCTTCAAAGGAATTAATCGGATGGATGGTCAAGCCAGTCTGGCAAATTTCATCTGCTAATTTTAGGATATCGGCATCGCCTACCACCGCTACATTGGCCTCAGCGAAGACCCCCTCTTTGGCAAAAGACTTACAGACAATTTCAGGCCCAATGCCTGCTGGGTCGCCCATAGTTAGTACAACGTATTCTTTAGTCATTATCATACACTCCTTAACAAATTTTGATTTCTAAGTGACTGATATCATGCAAACCATCCAAATCAGCATCCTGACTGGTGTACAACTTATCGAAGTCTGTCATAGGCGCATAACGCAAGAGGCTGCGCCGGCGACTTTTTTCGCCTGTTGCCAGTAAGATACGATGGTTGGCGATTTCTAATGCCGAGGACTTGAGGGCCGCCTTCTCATTTGAAGTCGTATAGACCCCTTCTTTAGAGAAAGAATCGCAACCCATAATCGCCGTGTCTACACGGTAGGAACGTAAACGATCGACTGCAGCAAAATCGCGGCTTGTTTTCGATAGGTTGGATAATTCCCCCGCTAATAGAATCACCCGATAATTAGGGGCTTGGGTCGCTTCAAGGGCAATGGTTAAATCACAAGTAATGATTGTTAAAACGTCATAATACTGGCGACATTTTGCGACTAACAAACGGTTGGTTGTTCCATTATCTAAGAAGAGACTATCGCCAAGTGAAATATTTTCTAAAACTTCTTCCACTAAGCGGGCTTTATCTTCTTGGCGGGTATCTTGCTTCACATCCGGTTTGATCTCGGTACGAATCAACTGATCAGGCCCTAACCAGATGGCACCGCCGAAGACCTTCTCAATCAAGCCTTTGCTTTCGAGTTCATTTAAGTCCTTTCGAATCGTTACTTCTGATACTCCAAACTCTTGGGCTAATTCCTTAACGGTCGCTGATTGTCCAAGCTTCAGATAATCAGCTATCCGGCCCAAACGCTCCTGTGCTAACATTTCTTGTCCTCCTAATTTATATTGTAGACGAAAGTTCATCCACTTTCAAGTTATTTCTTTCACTTTCTTTTATTTATTTTTAACTCTGATTTATTCATCTGAATTTATTTTATAATTTCTTTACTTCCCATAAATAGGTTTTCCCATAATTTCATGATACAATAAACCTAGACTAGTATACACTTAAACAAACACTATCTAAGCCCCCTTTTCGACTGGGGCTCGGGTAGTGTTTATCTTACAATTTATAGGAGGAATTTCAGAATGGATGAGAGTTACGTCGGGTCGATCGCCTTATTTATCTTATGTGTGATTTTATCCGCTTATTTTTCTGCTTCGGAGACAGCTTTTACATCTTTGAATCGGATTCGCTTGCAGAATGAGGCGGAGAATGGCGATAAGCGAGCCCAACAAACCCTCAATTTACAAGAAGACTTTGAATCCTTATTATCGACGATCTTGATTGGCAATAACATTGTGAATATCGGGGCGTCTGCTATCGCAACGGTGGTTCTCTTGGTCTGGTTCCCGCGCTATGGGGCGAGCATTTCGACCATTGCGACAACGGTGATCCTCCTGCTCTGCTCAGAGATCACACCCAAACTAATTGCCAAATTGATGCCGGAACAATTTGCCAAGTTCTCAACCCCTATTTTGCGGGTGGTCATGTGGCTAATGACGCCTCTTGTTTGGTTGATTAATCTCTGGCAGAAGCTCGTCCAACGCATCATCCCCATCGAAAGCCAGGAAGGAATCAGCGAGGAAGAATTGCTTTCCCTGGTGGACGAAGCCCGGGTGGGTGGCTCGATTGAATACGATGAACAGCGCTTGGTCAAGGCCGCCATTAACTTCGACGACCGGACCGTTTCTTCTATTCTAACCCCTCGGATTGACCTGGTTGCCGCGGACATCCATGACAGCGACGAAAGCATTGACCAGGCCTTCATGGAACATCCTTATTCGCGCTTGGTGATTTATGACGAGAATATCGATAATGTCCTAGGTGCCCTCCACGAGCGGGACTTCAACCGCTACCTGCGGGCCAAGCGTGAGCGTGGGCAAAAAGTGGTCCTCCAAAGCATTCTCTCTGATGTCCTCTTCATTCCCCCTTCGATCAAATTAGCCAACCTCCTGCGCAAGATGCAGAAGCAGAAGGTTCATATGGCTGTTGTCCGCGACGAACACGGAGGCGTCATGGGGATTGCCACTATGGAAGACGTCCTAGAAGAATTGGTTGGCGAGATCTGGGACGAAGATGACGTGGTCTTCAATGATATCGACGTGCTTATCCCCCAAGAACACTATCAATTCAGCGGGGGCTGTGCCATCGACAAGGCCATGCCAATCCTCAACCTACCCCTAGAAGAGCCCGAACTCTTCCATACTGTCAACGGCTTTGTGGTCCACCACATTGGCAAGCTCCCAGAAAAAGGCGACCGCTTCAGCGTCGGCGACTGGCAATTCAAGGTCCTCGAAGAAGACCGCCAACGCGTCTCCATCCTCGATGCCGTCCACCAAGAAAATTCAGAAGAAGACAAGAAAGACTAAGCCCGTATAAGTTTCATAGCCAAGCACAATAAATGCTGGTAAAAACAAAATAAAAGGCAGTGAATGGAGGTTTATCCCTTCATTCACTGCCTTCTTTTGATCTTAGCGCACTAAATCAGCTTATAAAGCCAATGCTTGGCGCAAGTCTTCTGCCATCGCCTCATACTCATCATCTGACAAGTATTTTTGGTCCAAGTTCATCGCAAATGGCGTCCCCCATTCCACTTCGCCTTCATACTTAGGCACTAGGTGGAAGTGGAGATGGGACCCACCATCCCCATAAGCGCCGTAGTTAATCTTGTCTGGCTTGTAGACTTGGTGCATGACCTTAGCCACTTGGGCAATCTCAGCGAAGTAAGCATCACGGTCTTCATCAGAAATATCCACCAATTCACTGACATGTTCCTTGTAAGCCACAATCAAGCGGCCAGGATGGGACTGCTCCTTGAAGATAATCACCAGGCTATGGGGCAACTCGCCTACTAAATAGCCGAATTGAGCGAGCGGCTCGCCTTGGACACAGTAGCCACAATTTGGATCTTTACCAGTTTCTGTCATAAGAATCATCCTCCTTTAATTTAACTCTATTTTATCATTATTTCACCAAAAAAGAGCGATTTTCTATTTTTAAGATGGATGACGAGTAAGAAAAGAATAGCCCTTTATCAGCCAATTTTGAGCAAAAGCGAAGCGCATGCTCACAGCACAGCTCCTGCATCACCACTAGCAAAGTCCGTACAAAAAGCAGCTTGAAATTTTGTTTTGAGCAGGAGCGAAGCGACTTAGAGATGAAGCTGCTCGAGCTGGTGCTATGCTTTAGCCGTTGGAGCTTTAGCGACTTACGGATAAAGTACAAGGCGGCTTCAGCCGTGTTGATCCTCTATACATTCAAGGCCCAAATTCAAAAGCGGAACGCATGGTCATCAGCACCATCCCGCAAAAAAAGGGCCCAGCTTAAATGGCAGAACCCTCTTTAACAACACCATTTACATTGACACTGCCTCTCTTTCTCTATTATTTAAATAGAATTCTTTATTTTTTTGATAATAGTGCTTACTTTACAATGTCCTTATGAGCAGGAGTGGAGCGTTGAAGTTGGGCCTTAGCCATGAAAAGCAAGCAATGTGAATTAGGGATAGTAGGCGCTAGCCGTACTAGCCCTTTGAAGCTTGCTAGGCGAGAGACCAAGGCTCGAGCCGGTGCCATGGCTCTTCAAGGCCCAAATTCAAAAGCGAAGCGCATGCTCACAGCACAGCTCTATAAAAACAAAGAGAGCAACATTCGATTTTTCAGAATGCCGCCCTTTAGCTCATTATAGCCAAAGATTGTAAAGTTTCGGCCTGTTTTCGGTAAGTATTGTGTAAATTTTAAGATTTAAATCAAACCACTTGTATTTACAAGTATAATCCGTTATGATGGATAAGTAGCACATATCAACATAATTTTAAAAGGAGATGGACAGGTGACTAAAGATGCCTTAACCATTTCCCATTTAATCTTTCAATTAGCAAACCTACAGAAGAAATACCTCTTCGAACGCTTAAAGGAAGTTGACCTCAACCCGATCCAGGCCCAGACCCTCCATTATATCTACCGGGAGGCCGGGCCTATCCAGCGTTCACTGGCGACCTATCTCGGCAAACACGAGGCCACGATCAGTAACATTTTGAATGTTTTAGAAGATCGTGGCTATCTTTATCGGCAAACCGCGTCAGATAATAGCCGGCAAAAGCAAATCTTTTTGACCGCTAGCGGCCATGAGCAAGTTGAGAAGATTAATGGGATTTTTAAAGATTTAGAAGCTGAGCTCTGTTCCGACTTATCTAGCCAGGACCGGGCCAAAGTATTGCAAGTCTTAACGGATCAACGCGATCAATTTGTAAAAAATAGAAAGAAAGGTGATCATTCATGCTTAAACTCTTAAAACGTGTGCCCAAATCGCTGATTATCCTCAGCGTCTTCTTTGCCTTCATGCAGGGAATAACGGAATTACTCCTGCCTACCTTGACCGCACGCTTGATTAATGACGGGGTAGCCCAGGGTAACTTCGATGCCATCTGGGGCATTGCCGGGCAAATGTTTATCATGACCCTGCTCATTGTGGGTTCTGCCCTGGCCAATATCTGGTTTGCTTCCAAGGCTTCACAAGGACTGGGACGCGACCTTCGCAATGCCCTCTATGCCAAGGTGCAACGCTTGTCCAAGGATACCTACGATGAATTCGGGAACGCCTCCCTCATCACGCGGTCATCCTCTGACATTGTACAGATCGAATTGACTACCATGATGGTTCTGCGGATGTTCTTGCTTTCCCCCGCCATGCTGATTGCCAGTATCACCATGGCCTACCAAGCTAGTCCGCAAATGAGCCAAACCTACCTGGCCACTATCCCTATCATCGCCATCGCTATCGGAATTGTGATCTACACCGCCTCCCCCCTCTTCCGCTCCATGCAGAAGAAAGTGGACCGGATGAACTTGATCTTCCGCGAAGGGCTGACAGGGGTTCGGGTTATCCGGGCCTTCAATAAGAATGCGTATGAATCCGACCGTTTCCAGGAAGCTAACGACGACTACCGGCAGACCGCTATCGGCGCCCAAGTTCGCCTGGCCTTCTTAATTCCCGTCATGATGACGACTCTCAACCTGACGACTGTCTTCCTGGTTTGGTATGGCGGGCGTTTAACGGCCATCCAATCCTTGGACATGGGAGTGATCCTCTCCTTTATCTCTTATACGGCGATCATAGGGGTCTCCTTCATGTTTATCGGTTTGATGTTCGTCCTGATTCCCCGGGCCCAAGTCTCAGCAGAACGGGTGAACCAGGTGTTGGAAGCGCCTGAGAAGATCCACTCACCTGAGAACGGTGGCCAAGTCCTCTCCCTGGATGAAGCTGGACAGATCGACTTCAACCATGTCCACTTCGCCTATGATGGGGCCGAATCCAATGTCCTCGACGACATCGACTTCCATCTGACGCCAGGTATGACCCTGGGGATTATTGGTGGGACAGGGTCTGGTAAGTCGACCATCGCCAACTTGCTCCTGCGCTTCTACGACCGGTCGTCCGGCGAGATCCGCATTAACGGCCACTTGCTCGAAGACATCAACCTCAACAGCCTGCGCCGCTACATCGCCTATGTGCCACAGAAGGCCAACCTCTTCCGGGGCACCATCCGCTCGAATATGTTAGCCGGTAAATCTGATGCCACAGATGAAGAAATCTGGCGGGCCCTTGAGATTGCCCAAGCTGCGGACTTTGTTTCCAGCTTCTCTGACCAGCTGGACCGGCGCGTCGAACAAGGCGGTTCGAACTTCTCAGGAGGCCAGAAACAGCGGCTCTGTATTGCCCGGGCTTTGATCAAGCAATCGCCGGTCAATGTCTTCGACGACTCTTTCTCGGCTTTGGATGCCAAGACGGACGCCAACCTGCGCCAAGCCTTGAAGAACCTAGATGACCAAACCATCAACTTGATTATTGCCCAACGTGTCAGCACCATTTCCGACGCTGACTTGATTATTGTTCTCAACGACAACGGCAGCATCGCGGGAACCGGCAGCCACGAGAGCCTGCAAGAAGATACCCCGATCTACCGTTCCATCGTTCAATCCCAATTAAAGGAGGTAAGTGACTAATGAGTAAAGAAGTGAAACCAAGATCTACTTTTAGTGCCTTGCGTAAGCTGATTCGTTTTCTCGGCAGATACAAGTATACCTTCTTTGCCGTGATCTTCTTCTCCGTCTTCGCCTCAGTAACGGAAATCTTCGCTCCGAAAATTCTCGGGGGAGCGACCACTCTGATTGCTGACGGGGTGAGCCAAGGCCTGCAAGAAGTCGACGGTCAGATGCGCTATGTCATTGATTTTGAGGGAATTGTTAGTATCCTCATCAAAGTAGCCATCCTCTACCTACTAACTGGGCTGAGCCGCTACCTGCAGAACTTCCTGCTCAGTAAGGCCGTTCAAGGGACCATTTCCGAATTGCGCCAGGCCATGCGCGACAAGCTCAACCGCCTGCCCATCTCTACCCTAGACCAAACGCCAAATGGTGAGATTCTCAGCCGGGCCATCAACGATATCGAAAATATCGCAGCCACCCTGCAACAAAATATCTCCCAGGCCATCATGTCCACCACCCTCTTCATCGGTGTGGCTATCATGATCGTCTCCATCAGCCCTCGTATTGGTGGGATGATGCTCGGGGCCGTCGCCTTGACTATTGTGATGGTCTCCTTCATCACCCCCATCTCCCAGCGGCTCTTCGCTAACCAACAGCGGCTCCAAGGGTCCATCAACGGTCTGATTGAAGAAGACTACAATGGCCAAATCGAAATCAAGGCTTTTAACCAACAGAAGCATAAACTGGAAAAATTCGAAGAAGAAACTGAAAGTTACTACAATACCTCACAGAAAGCTCAATTCATCTCAGGGATCATGTTCCCTTCCGTTAACTTTATCCGGAATGTGGGCTATGTCCTGATCGCCCTTGTCGGCGGAGTATCAGTCGTCAACGGTCATATGTCCCTGGGGAATGTCCAAGCCTTGATGCAGTACAACCCCCAACTCTTCCAACCCGTTTCTCAATTATCGTCCATCGTCAACCAGATTCAATCCACCCTGGCTTCAGCGGAACGGATCTTTGAATTCCTAGAGTTAGACGATATGGAGATCGTGGAATCAGGCCTGACTCCCCAAGAAAGCGACTATAAGGTGAGCTTCCAGGATGTTCAATTCGGCTACGATCCTGACCAAATGATCCTCAAAGACTTCCGCCTCGATGTAGAGCCAGGACAGATGGTTGCCATTGTGGGACCAACTGGAGCTGGGAAGACCACCCTGATCAACCTTTTGGAACGCTTCTATGAGGTAAATGACGGGAGCATTCGCATTGATGGCGTCGACATCCGGGACTACAGCCGCGATGAGGTCCGTCATCAGATGGGCATGGTCCTCCAAGACACCTGGCTCTTCCGCGGTAGCATCTACGACAACATTGCCTACGGAGCCCAGGGACGGGTCCCTGAGCCTGAAGAAGTCTACTCCGCAGCCAAAACCGCTCACGTCGATGACTTCGTGAAGAAGCTCCCCGATGGCTATGACACCATCATCAACGAAGATGCCTCCAACATCTCCCAAGGCCAGCGCCAGCTGATCACTATCGCCCGGGCCTTGGTGGCAACCCCCGACATCCTCATCCTGGATGAAGCCACCTCCAATATTGACACCCGGACCGAAAAGCTCATCCAACAAGCCACTGACAAGCTGCTCAAAGGGCGGACCAGCTTCGTCATTGCCCACCGCCTCTCCACCATCCAAGATGCTGACCAGATCATCGTCCTCGACGCCGGTCGCATCATTGAGAAAGGCAACCATGACGAACTCATGGCCAAGCAGGGCTTCTACTACGCCCTCTACAATGCCCAGTTCAGCCAAGCCTCTTAATATAAAAATGGCCTCATGCCTGACCCTGTTCGAAGGGTGGGCATGAGGATTTTTATATTGCTATCGGCTTAGGCTCTGAGGCTGCATATAATAATAGACCTTATCGCCGACTTGGAGTTCAGGATCATCGGCTGCCAGCACTTGCACCCATAACCGATCAGACTCTCCTGCAAGTAGATAAGAACGCGCCGGTCCATAGTAGTGGCGTTCAACCACCACCGCTTCCCTGTAATTAGCTTGAGCTGTCGCGGATAAGTGAATGGCTTCAGGTCTAACATAGCTGCCATCCTTTAAATGATTGACCTGACCGATAAAATCCAAGACGAATGAATTCTCAGGCTCTTCATATAAGTCTGGTCCCCTTCCTATCTGTTGAATCCGCCCTGCGTCCAATAAGAGGATCCGGTCAGCCATAGCGAAGGCCTCCTCTTGGTCGTGGGTAACTAAAATAGTGGTCACACCTGTTTGTCTCTGGATATCTTTGACTTCTTCACGCATGGCTAAGCGCAACCGGCGGTCTAAACTCGAAAAAGGCTCATCCAAAAGCAATAAACGTGGGGCAATCACAAGACTCCTCGCTAGGGCTACCCGCTGCTGCTGGCCGCCACTCAAGTCCTGAATACGGGCTTGAAGATACTGAGTCAATCCGACTGTCTTCGCTATCGCCGCCACCCGCTCCTGACGTTCTGGCTTACGAACCCCTGCGATGCGTAAGCCGTAAGTAATATTATCGGCTACATTGAGATGGGGAAAAAGACCAAACGATTGAAAGACCGTACTAATGGGCCGATCTTGGGCTGGCAGATTGAGCATATCCTGGCCATCTAAGGAAATTTCACCCTGGTCGACCTGCTCAAAACCAGCTAGGCAACGTAATAAGGTCGTCTTGCCACAACCACTCGGGCCCAGAACAGCTAGCAGACTGCCTTCTTTCAAATCAAAACTTATGTCATTCAAAACCTGCTGCTTGCCAAATGATTTACTTAAATTCTTAACGGTTAATAGCATGTCCATACTCCTTTCGATCCCCTAAAGTAAAGGTAAGCCCTGCAAAAACGATACAAATGCCCATCAGAATACAGGAAAGAGCAGAAGCTAGTCGATATTTGCCCGAGCCAATAATATCAAAGAGAACGAGCGTCAGCACTTTTTGCCCAGGGTAGACTAAGAAAATAATCGAGCCAAAAGTGGTCATCGACGAGATAAAGCCATTCACCAAGGCCAACTGACCCGCCCGCTTACTTAAAGGCAGAAAGAGCCTTAGATAATCCTGGTACCAGTGCCCCCCAAGGTCCTGGCTGGCTTCAAAAATACTAGGATCCATACCTACAGCAGCGGTACCCATGATCTTAGTGCTAAGGGGCATTAATTTAAAGGTCATATTCAGGACAACAATAGCTGCCGTTCCTGTTAAAGCTAAAGGTTTCCCCGAAAAAGCGAGAATATAACCTAAACCAAAGAATGAACCGGGAATAATATAGGGCAGCATCGACACAAGGTCCATAGCTTTGAAATAACTTTGATTTTGTATGTGCTCTAGGTAAGCTAGTAGCGAAGAGAGCAGAACAGCAACTAATGCAGAGATTAAAGCATAGACCAGCGTTCGAAGCAAACTATCCTCTAAGTAAGGCAGTACTTCTCTAAAAGCAGATAGGGTAAAATAGCTTTCTCCCTTAATCTTATCTGTGATAGCAAGATAGACAATCGAACCATATTGAGCCAACAAGAGGAGCAAGACTAACCAAGTTAATAAACCTAACCCCATATAAGTTTTACTCTTTGTAGCTGTAAACAAACGTCCTTCTCTGGTAACCTTGCTACTGCTTAACTGACGATTATTCTCTTTTAAGTAAAAATAAAAAGCAAGGCAAGCCGGTAAGATAATAATCACATTAATCAGCGCCGCCTTCTCCGGATTTCCATAAGCAATCATCTGAAGATAGGCCTCGGTCGCGAGAACAGAATAATTCCCCCCAATAATAGTCGGCGTCGAGAAATCCGCCAGACTACGAATAAAAGTTAAAAGCATCACCACAATGATACTCGAGCGAATCATGGGAAGTAAGACAGTCGCCATTAGCTGGGTCACAGAAGCACCTAAAGATCGGCTACTTTCAATCATTTCCTGGTCCAAAGCTTGAAGGGCATTGATCAATAACAATGTCGAAAAGGAAATAAAACCCAAAGTCTCCATCGACACGATCCCCCAAAAACCATATGGATCCAGACGAAGGCCTAATAAATCATAGGTAATCAAGCCTCTCCGACCAAAGAGGTTAATGTAAGCAAGTGATGAAATAAAAGGAGGAGAAATTAAGCTTAGTAACAAGAAAAAGCGTAAAAGCTTTTGTATTTTTAATGGTGCCCCGACATAATATAAGGCTAAACTGAGGGCGAGGGCAGTGGTTAAAAGCATCACAGTCAGACTCACCCCTAGCGACTGCTTGATCAAATCCCTATGCCCCTGCAGATAAGCCCAAAAAGGTTGCAAGGAGAAGCTCGTTTCTCCCACTTGAAAAGCCGAAATAAAGACCGCTAAAACTGGCCATAAAATAAAAATGATGAGGCTAATTGCGAGTAAACTAGCTAGTAAATTTTTTGTCCATTTAGCCATAAGCATGACTACCTCCATTAAAATAAGGAGTGAGTTCTAAGCCCCACTCCTTTGAATCATAAGGTCTATTTACTCTCTTTACCCTTGGTCATTTCTGCCCATTTTTCAAGAATTTGATCACGTGCAGAACCAAATGTGCTGAGGTCTTGTTCAATGAGGTCATTGGTCTCTAAGCCTAAGTCTAAAGCTTCAACCTCGTTTGGATTAACCGTTTGAGCTGTGTCCTTACCATCCAATTTAGATAGTTCAGAAAGATTTTCAGGTTTTAGCATGAAATCAATAAAGGATTTAGCAGCATCGGCATTAGCTGCACCCTTAAAGATGGCTACCCCTTCTGGTACCCAAGGGATACCGTCTGTTGGATAGATTGCGCTTAGTCCATTCTTCTCAGCCGTTTCAAAGCTTGACGCATCAATTGGGACAATCCCGATCGCAAATTCACCGGCTGCCGTTTTTTCCTCGGGGTCTTTCCCGCGCTTACCGTAGAAAGGAATATTAGCATCCACAGCTTGCCAGTAAGCCCACCCGTCAGACTCTCCTTTTTGATCGAGGAGACCTTTCACGATAGCATACATGGTTCCCGATACCGCAGGGTCACTCATGATAATTTCATCTTTGTATTCGGGCTTGGTTAAGTCTTCCCAAGTTGTTGGCTTCTCAATTCCAAGTTCCTCGAGCACTTGGTCATTGACTAATAATCCGCCCACTGTAAGGCCCTTAGACAACCAATAACCGTCTGGATCGCGATAGGCTTCTGGCAGAGTCTCTACAGCCTCACTCTGGTATTGTTCCAAGAGTCCTTTATCCTTGGCAGAGATGAAGGCGTCTAACCCACCACCGAACCACAAATCCGCCATGGGTTCGCCTTGCTCAGCTTCCATCCGCGAGAGCACCTCACCACTGGACATGGATAAGAATTCCACTGGGATGCCTGTCTCCTCCGTAAATTTATCAAAGAATGGCGTATATCTTTCAGAAGTTGTTACAACACGTAACACTTGGTCACTATCATTGGTCGACTGGCTAATCGATTCAGTGCTTGCCTGATCAGCTTCCGAAGACTGGTCACTCTCACTCGTCGACTGACAAGCTCCTGCTACCAATACGGTAAAAAGCACCAGCCCTAGAAAAGATAGCACTTTTTTAATTCTTGCTTTCATAGTTCCTCCTTATATGCATATTTTGTCACAAGTATAAGTTAAGAATAGCAAATTATTCATAAAAAGACAACTTTTTACCTAGGAATAAAAACAAAAAGCGCCAGCTCTTCAAAAATCCTGAAGACTGACGCTACTTGGTTATTTATTTTTAATACGATCCTTGTAGAATTTATCCACGAAGACAGCGATGGCATTATCGCCAGACACATTAGCTGCAGTCCCGAAACTGTCCTGGGTGATGTACAAGGAAATCATCAACTGGTTCATGATTTCGCTAGTGATATTGATCATCGGTAGGAAAGGCAGGGCCGACATAATGGCACCCCCTGGCGCGCCCGGTGCCGCAACCATAGCCACGCCCAGCATCATGATAAAGCCAATCATAATCGAGAAGTCATGGGGCAGGTCATACATGAGCAGCAGGGTGGTTGCACAAGATGTAATGGTAATCATTGAACCTGCAATATGAATCGTTGAGCCCAGCGGCACCACGAAGTTGGCAATATCTTCTGAAATCCCATTATTGGCTGCACACTTCAGGTTAACCGGCAGAGTAGCTGCCGAAGATTGGGTCCCCAGGGCGGTCATATAGCCAGGAATCTGGTTTTTGATCAACATGACCGGGCTCTTGCCGGCATAGGTCCCTGCGATTAAGAAGAGCAAGCCTACATAGAAGAAGTGGAGGACGAGCACCACCAGGAAGACCTTCCAGAAGACATTCAGGATCGAGAAGACCGAGCCGCTGTAGCTCAGGTTCACGAAATTACCGAAGATATAGAAGGGCAAGAGCGGGATAATAATAGTATTGAGTACTTTTACAATAATATCCCCAAAATCCGTAAAGATCTCATAGAGAGCCTGACCTTGACCATGACCGCGCAGCCAGGAGATCCCCAAGCCCATAATGAAGGCAAAAATAATGGCGCCAGTCACATCGAAGAAAGGCTCCAGGGGAATGGTGAAGATGGGCTCTAAACCGGGCCCAGCCTGACTAATGTTAGCCACCAATTCCTCGCTAATAAAGAGCGGAAAGAGGTTAACTGAAACAAAATAAGCTAAAAGCCCACCGACCACTGTCGAGATATAGGCCGTCAAAACCGTAACCCCCAGCAGCTTCCCAGCTCCATGCGCGAGATCTGCAATCCCCCGCACCACGAAGCCCAGAATCATAAAAGGAATAATAAAATTCAAAAAAGAACTAAAAATAGCTGACAAGGTAGTAAAAATACGAAAGACAATTTCTGGAATAAAACTTAATTGTCCCACAATAATCCCTAAAATAATAGCAATAACAAGTCGCGGCACAAGCCCAATCTTCCGCTTGCCGCCAATCCGATTTGACATAATTCTGCCCCCCCAAACAAATGTGCCAAATTAAGCACAATAGCACGTTCTATTTAATAATCCTAGCAAATTCTCCCCTCAATTGGAATGCTTTTGCTTGATTATTTGAAAGATTTAATTTTGTAAGCGTTACAAAAGTCAGAATTCTCGACAAAAATTGTATATGAAAGGGTGTGAGACTTGGCGCTTAGGCTTGGATGATTGGAACAAGTAAGAAAAAGAGCGAAGCATTCGCTCGTTTCTTACTTGTGAAATCACTCCAAGCCTGCCAAGTCGAACCCGACTACAAGGGTGTGAGAGGATGCGGGAGAAAGGAAGCTCTGGAGTAAAAGGACAGAGAAGGCTGCGAGCCTTCGACGTCCTTTTATGAAGAGGAGCCCTTTCTGCATCCTCGAACCCAACTACAAGGGTGTGAGACTTGGCATGCACCCCACAACCAAACCCTAGGAATGTGGGTTAGCAACGATCAAGCTTCACCCAAAGATCAGGAGTGTGGATTACTAAAGCAAGTTCAAGGAAAACACGGTACAATCAATGGTAGAAATATAATATAAGGATCAACAAGCTAGCCAAGAACTGGGCTAGCTTGTTTTCATTATGGTGGGTAGAGGCAGCTTGTCTAGCAGAGGGACAACTTGCTAACGGAGGCCTTGTTGGCAAGTTGCCAGTATCCTACTTGCTAACAGAAGGGCCATTCGCAAGTTGATAGCATCCTATTTGCTAATGGAAGGCCTATTCGCAAGTTCTCAGCCCCCCACTTGCTAACGAAGGCCCCATTCGCAAGTTGCCAACTCCCTACTCTCTAATAAAGCCTCCATTTGAAACTTGCTCCCTCATAGAAGGGACGCTCTCCGCACCCTTTTACCCACAAAAAAAGAGACCGGAAATCTATCCAGTCTCATCCACTAAGCTTACTTACCATGGGCTTCTAGAATAAAGCTTTGTCCATCTTCAATGGTAAATTCTAGGTTTTCTAGTTTATTGTAGAAGGTCTTCATGGTTGCTACAGCTTGAACCAGGTAGTCGTAGTTTTCTGGGAAGTAGTCCTTCATTTCAGCTAAGGACATGGGCTCCCCGCTGCCGATCACCACGTCTTCCCCCTGACCGCGGAGCAAGAATTCCCCTTCCAGGTCCTTCTCGTCTTGGTCTTGGTGGACCACAATGATACCAGTCCCTGACTCTTCGCCTGCATTCCCGAAGACCATCTCTTGGATGATCACGGCAGTGCCTAGGTCCTCAGGTAGGTCGAGCTTATTTCTCTGCTCACGCATGTAATCAGAGTCCCAATTCTTATAGATGGCCTTAATCGCGTCAGCAATCTGGGTGGTAACAACCTGCGGGAAGGAAATGCCGACTTCTTCCGTGTAGACATCTTTGAATTGGTTGACGAGGAGGCGCAAGCGGTTATAGGACAAGTCCTGGGTCCGTTCTACACCTTCGTCAGCCTTGGCCTCATCTAACTTGGTCTGGAAGCAGTCGCGGTCAATCCCATAAATCGACTGGCCGTACATTTGCAGGAGACGACGGTAGCAATCATAGGCGAAACGACGGTTCTTGGTGCTCCGCGCAAGGTGTTCCACGTTCTTATCATTCAAACCCACGTTCAGTATACTTTCGCGGTTCTCAGGAAGATGGTGGGCTGCCCCACTACGAATAGAGACCAGAAGTAGGTGGTTGGGATCATTGAAAGACTTACCGGTCCGCTTCTCCAAGTCCTTAATGGCGTTCTCCAATTCCACATCAATAGCAGGACTCAGGCCTTGCTGGCTACCGGACAAGTAATTCTGGCAAGCTGCGGTAGAAATAACGAAGCCCTTGGGAACGTTCAAACCTTCCTTGGTCATTTCAGCTAAGCTGGCCCCCTTAGCGCCGAGGCTCTCCACCATCTTCCCATTAGCTTCTTTGAAATTATAAATATATTTTTGCAAAAAGATCCCTCCTCAGAAAGCGTTTCCTCTAAATGATTATACCGTTTTCAGGGAAACAAAACAATTATTTTTCACAAATTTAAGCCTGCTTTAAAAAGTCCAAGAGATAGTCAACCAGACCCGGCCAGGAATTCTTGCGGATCTCTTCTTTATAAGAAGCAGCAAGCTGGGGCTTTTGGCGGAAGCGGTTAGCCTGACGGACAATCGCTTGGGCCAAAGCCTCACAATAAGCCGGTAAGTCTTCGGCCACGGGCTCATCCTGGTTGACCAAGCCTGGCAAGTGGATATATTCGATCAATTCGCTCTGGTTCAAGCGGTCATCCAGCTGGTCGACCAAGGCTGGAAAGTCGGCCACCACCGTATAGCAGCCACAAGCCATGGCCTCTACAACCACTAGGGGCAGGCCTTCATAGTAAGACGGTAAGATAAAGACTGCTGCCTGGCGGAAAAGCTGGGCCAAGTGGTCTTGGGGGACGGCAGCTTGGTAGTGGATCCGCGCATCGCCTGCGATGAGCTCATGCATCTTAGCCAAGGATTCTGGGTTGCCGTTGCCTACTAAGTGCAACTGCAAGTCTTGACAGTCCTTCAATTGCTGGGTAAAGGCTTCAATTAGGGCAAAGACTCCCTTGGCCTCAGCAATCTTTCCCGCATAGAGCAGCTGCAAGGGCTCGGTCACTTGCTGGTCCTCGAAGTAGAAGATCTTGTCATCATAGCCCCCACCTAGGACAGCGATTTGCTCGGGCGCTAGGCCGTAAGTCGCCACAATGCGGTCGATCTGCTGGCTGGACAAGGCAAAGACCTGGTCCAAGTCCTTGATATGGCGGGTATACTGGGCGGCGAGCTGGGGATGGTGGTCGGCTTGACGCAGGTCAGTATTGTGGCAAATCGCAAAGATCTTAGCCTCTGGGAACCATTGGCGCACCATATCCGTCAAGAACCAAAGATGGTGGCAGAGAATGACATCCGGCTGAAATTCTGCATAGGCCTTGGTCAGCACTTCTAGGAAGGCATACTTCCACTGCCGGATCATAGCAGGCGTCATTTCCCCATAAATCGTACTTTCATAAGGCATCACATCGCTCATGCCGGGCAAAGGAAAGTCGCAATAAGAGTTGGGAAAGGTCAGAACATACTGGCGGTCCTCGGGGAGAAGATCCCAGTCATAGCCAGGATAGGCCCCATAGACACAGGCTTGATCCATCTCCCCTGCTAAGCCCTTAATTAGATTGCTAAAGTAAACCCCACTCCCTGTCTTCGAAGGCAATTGGGCTTGGACATGTAGAATACGCATAATTCTCTCCTTTATCTTCGTCATCACTTGTCATTATAGTATATTTCCCTGAACTTGAACAGTAAATTGTGAGCGCTCACACAACCCTGGCGAGACAAGTGCCTTGACTAAGGAGGTCCGAAAGCTCAAGCCTAGCGTTGGACCCGCTTAAACAAAGCCTTCAGATCACTAACTTCCCCCACTGTTAGTTCACGGTAATGCCCTTCCTGGAGGGGCTGACGGTCGAGGGAGAGCGGGCCAATCGCTAGCCGCTCCAGCCGGGTCACTTTAACGCCCCGGGCTAGGAACATCTTCTTGATCTGGTGGCGCTTGCCCTCATAGATGGTCAAACAAGCCTGGGAAGCTTGGCGGCCCACTTCTTCTATCAGGAGCTGGGCAGGCTGGCAGACATAGCCATCCGACCAGATAATCCCCTCCGCAAAGGCCGCTACGTCCTGGTCATCCAAGGGTCCATTCACCCTTACCCGATAGGTCTTCGCCATCTGGAAGCGCGGGTTCTCCAAGAGATAATGCAGCTGACCATTATTGGTCAAGAGGATGAGACCCTGGGCATCCCGGTCTAAGCGACCGACAATGGATAAATTAAGGTCCTGGAGTTCGGCTGGCAGGGCGTCAAAGATCGTCGCATAGCGGTCATCGCGGCGGGCACTGACCAGACCAACTGGCTTGTAGAAGAGATAGTTCTGGTGGCCTAAGTGTGAAGGCAGGTCCTGGCCGCCAAGTTGGATCCGGTGCCAGGCGGGATCCACCAAGTAATTGCCATTTCGCACACAGTCACCATCGACGCTAACGAGCCCTTGGGCAATTTTTTGCCGGGCTCGTCGCGAGGAAAGCTGGCAAGTCTGCTGGATAAATTCTTGTAAACGCATGATAAACTCCTAAACTGTCGCAATTTATTTTAATTTAGCGTACACTAAGACCAAGACATGAAGGAGGTCTTTCCATGTATACGATTCGTAAACTAATGATCGAAGCAATTCCCTGCTATGAGTATAGCCCCCAAGGCCAAGAAAATAAAGCCCTGCCCCTGGTGATCTTCTACCATGGCTGGACCAATTCCAAGGAACAAGGCGCCACCCTGGCTGTAGAACTCGTCCAACGCGGCTTCCGGGTCCTCTTGCCCGATGCTTATGGGCACGGAGAGCGGGTGGACTTCGACCAACGCTTAGAGCCCGCCGACTTCTTCCAAGTCCTCTTGCGCAATGTCCAGGAATTCCCCCTCATCAAGGCCTACTATCAAGATCAGGGGCTCTTAGATGGTATCAGCCTCAGTGTCTCTGGCCTCTCCATGGGTGGCATCACGACCTGCATGCTAATCCGGTCCTATCCCGAAATCGACCAGGCCGGTGTACTCATGGGCACCCCCCAACTGGAAAACTACGCCCGGGCCCTCTGCCGGAACTACTTCCCCGAAGCCATCGAGGTCACAGACGAAGAAAAGGCCCAAGTCCAAGCCATCCTTGCACAAATGGCCCAAGTCGACCTGAGCCAAGCAGCGGACTGCATCGGCGCCCGTCCCATCTTCTTCTGGCACGCCGTCAACGATGCCGTCGTCCCCTATAACCTCACCCAAGAATTCTTCGACCACCACCAAGGAGACCACCCCCTCTACATGATCAGCGACAGCAAGGCCGGCCACAGGGTCCCCTACTACGCCTTCTACCTCCTAGCCGCCTTCTTCCAAGCCTGCCAAAAAGCTCCTGCCGACCAAATCCAAACAGCCTTCCTCGACGACTTCTACCAACGCTTCGGCCCAGACGCCAGTGACTATCACCCTTATCATATTGAAAGGTAAGGGGGTGAGAGGATGCGGGAGAAATAGGCCTCTGGAGTAAAAGGACAGAGAAGGCTCAAGCCTTCGATGGCCTTTTTGCGAAGAGGAGCCCTTTCTGCATCCTCGAACCCGACTATAAAGGGTGTGAAGGCTAGCGGGAGAAATAGACCTCTGGAGCAAAGAGTCAGAGAAGACTGTAAGTCTTCGGCGACTCTTTGTGAAGAGGAGCTATTTCTGCTAGCCTGAACCCAAACATACTAAGATTAGCTCGAAGGTAAATCGACGGATTTATCTTCGAGCTATTTCTGTTTTTCAGATATA